>JAGHBW010000018.1 GCA_021160765.1 Thermoplasmata archaeon | reverse complement strand
CCTTTGGAGTACCCCCTGGCATCCGCTTGGGAGATCCCAACGCATACTGCCTCTCCTTTCAGCGTCTTTACAATGACCCTCTCCCCCCTCTTTATCTTAGGGGAGAGCTTAACCACACCAGCAAAGTAGAGGTCTGAGCCGTGGGCCAATGCGTCCACAGCGGAGTCCTTTACGAACACCTCCCCCCACCCTTGGAAGATCTCCTCAAAGGGCCTCACAACCCTCCTCAGCTCCCCCTCTATCCCCATCTCCCTCCAGAAATATACGGCGTCCTTTAAGTCGTGCAGGGTCACGGCATCCTCCTCGCGGAACGGGCCCGAGGAGACCCTCCTCAGCTCCTCCATATTCGCCCCAACCCCCAGAACTTCACCCATGTCGTGTATGAGGGTTCTAACGTACGTTCCCGCCTGACACTTCACCAGAATTAAAACCTCAGTTCCCTCCACCTCAAGCATCTTGATGTACTCAATCCTCCTAACCCTAAGCTGCCTCTTAACCGCAGAGCGCACAGGGGGGGTCTGATATATCTCGCCGGTGAACTCCTTGAAGAGCAATTCCAGCCTTTTTAAAGGGACCTCCCGGTGCAGCCTCATAAGAGCCACGTACTCCTTCGGCCTCTCTGTTATGTACTTCAGGGCCTTTGTGGCCCTTCCCAGGGCAACTGGAAGGACCCCGGTGGTGTGGGGGTCAAGGGTGCCGCTGTGGCCTGCCCTCTTCAGCCCTGTGATCTCTTTCACCCACGCGGAGACCTGGTGACTGGTGGGCCCATGAGGTTTGTCCAGAACGACAACACCCCAGTTGAGGAGCTCTTCCGGTGGCCTCTCGTAGGGGGGATAGCCGTACCTTACGTCTGTCCTCTCCTCCTGAAGAACGATGTAATCCTCCTCCATCACCTCACCCCAGCACCTCAATCCTCTTGAATGCCTCCATATAGGTGGATTTAAGCCTTCTGAGAATCCCCTCAGTGCTGTTCAGACACCTCCCGCACTGCTTCAGCCCCCTGCCCTTAAGCGATGTTTTGAGACCTTTCCAGTTAAGTGGATCCCTATCAAAATCCTCAAGCGCCTCCTTGAAAACCCTCTCCGGGTTTGAGGGACACCTTGAGCACTTCCCGGAGATCTTACCATCCTCCCCCCCCGGGGGCTGGGCAGTCGTGCTGTACCTCTGAAGAAGCCTCCTTATCTCCGCCACCTCCTTAAGAAGATCAAGCGCCCTGTCCTTTATGAGTGTCTCCTTGAGCCCACCTATGACCAGCCCCTGAACCCCGGGGTAATCCTGAAGCGCCTGGATTATGGCCCTCAGGTGCATGGGGTCCTGGTGGTTAAAGATCTCAACACCCTCTATTGTCACCTTGAGATAGCTCATCCTCTCGGATGTCATCAGTTCCTGCATCACTTTCAGTTCGCTCACGCCCTTCACCTTTTTCTGCAGGTTAACTAAAAGGTTATTACCATCAACCCTTTTAAAGGGAAGGGTCTAAATGCGTGAAAAGGGTCTTTCAGCTAAGGAGGTTCTTCGCAGGCTCCTTGAGCACTACCGGGAGGACGCACACTTCTCATCGGGCAGAGTGCTGGGGTCCATGTGCACTGAGCCTCTCCCAATCGCCAGAGCGGCCCACATGCTCTTTATAGAGGCCAATCTGGGAAACCCTGGCCTCTACCCTGGAACGGTGAAGATGGAGAGGGAGGTTATTGAATCCTTAGGGAACCTGATGGGACTTGAGGAGCCGAAGGGCTACATACTCTCCGGCGGCACAGAGGCGAACATAACTGCCCTTTATTTGGCGAAGAAGAGGAACGGTGGAAGGTACGTTGTATATCCCAGAAGCGCCCACTTCTCAATAAACAAGGGAATAAAACTGCTGGATTTAAAGCCGCTTCCTGTGGATCTAACCGAGGATTACGTCATGGACGTGGACCATCTTCGGAGGAGGATAAGGGAGGTGGGGGAGGGGGCAATTACATCCGTGGTTGCTGTGGCAGGGTCAACGGAGTTCGGGACCGTTGACCCTGTGGAGGAGATCTCTGAGGTCATACCGGAGGGCGTCCCGCTGCACGTGGACGCCGCCTTCGGTGGGTTTGTCCTCCCCTTCCTGAACTTCCCAAGAAAGTACAACTTTGAGGTGGAGGGGGTGTCTAGCATAACGGTGGACCCACATAAAATGGGTCTTTCTACGATCCCCTCCGGAGCTCTGCTCCTCCGCAGCATTGAGGGCTTCAAGAGAATTGCTGTCTCATCCCCATACCTCACTGAGCCAATGGCCTATACCCTTGCGGGAACCAGAGCGTCTGCCGCGGTGGCGGCCACATGGGCGGTAATGAACTTTATGGGAAGGGAGGGGTACAGGGAGGTTGTTGAGGAGTGTATGAGGAACACCAGGTACCTTGATAAGGAGTTGACAAAACTGGGATTTCCGCACGTGGTTGAGCCCACAATAAATGTGCTCGCCTCACTAGCCGATGACCCGGAAAGCCTTCAGAAAAGGCTTGAAGAGATGAGATGGTACGTTTCAAAGGTGTGCAGACCCCCAGCCCTGAGGTTTGTTCTTATGCCTCACGTGAAGAGGTCCCATTTGATGGAGTTTCTGAGGGATTTCAGAGGGCTAATCCAACTTTAGAAACAAAAACCTGAAATAGAATCTAAATCATAACAACAATTATGAAGCGGATAGCACTCTTTATAGCAGCCTCATGTATTCTTTTAACCCTTCTTCCCGCTCCGGCGACTTCAGATAGAGGTGTGGTGACCCCCTACCCTGATGTTGATCTCTCCGAGCCGCAGCAGAAGGCCATGATTGTGTGGAATGGAGAGATTGAGATGCTCTACCTGACAACAGACCTCAACGTTCGGGGGGGTTTCCGCACCGATTTGAGCGATTTAAAGGCCGTTGAGATAATGCCCCTTCCCTCCATGCCTGATATCAAACTGGCTGATGAGAAGACCTTCAAAAGGCTCAACGAGCTTCTGAGGGAGAAGAGAGCCAGAATGAGCTTCTACGGCCTGGAAAGATCCCAAAAGGAGGGGGGTGGGCTTGGAGTGGGTGAGGATGAGAACGTCCCCGGGGTTTACGTGGAGTTTCACAGTATGGTGGGTATCCACAACATCACTGTGGTTAGGGTGGAGAACACGGACGGTTTCATGATCTGGCTGGAGAGGTATTTTAGGGAGATAAAGGGGGACAACTATACCATCCCTGAGGGACTTTCAGAGAGGATCCAGCACTATCTCAACTATGACATAAATTACTTCTCACTGGACATCGTTGACCTCTCCACTCAGTATTACTACGCGACCATGAGCGTTCCACCTGTTGTTTACACCTTTAACACAACCAAACTCTACTACCCAATGTATATATCTGCGGGGGGGGATACGTGGGGTGAGGTCAGGCTATTCATAATCACTGATCAGGAGCTATCTCTAGACAAGATAGAGAGGCACGGCTTCAACGTTGACGATGTTCTCCCGCTGAGTAGAGAGGAGCTGAGGGAGATAAACGAAACTGCGGCGAAGCTCCCCTTGAGAAGATATCTGCAGATATACGTCGTGACTGCCTACGTGGACTACTCCCGCTTCCACCCAGACCTCTACATGAAGTCAGAGGGTGTGTACCAGCCGCCACTGATGGGTGCAGGTGAGATTGTCATCGTCCTCTCAATCTTCCTTGCTGCAATAGCAGTTATGTACGCCCTGTGGAGAAGGGCCGTGAGGAAGTAGACATCTTTTTTTGTCTCCTTTCAATCCCCCCACCATGAGGTCCCCCCTTATTATCTTTGACGTGGACGGGACGCTGGTGGACACCATGGAGGGTATGCTGAGGGCCTTTGAGGAGGCCCTCTCATTGAACTCCGTTGATGTAGACTGGAGCAGGGTTGAGGAGATAATGAAGGAGGGGCCATCACTCACCCTCTTCCTCCACTCTGTTCTCCATGAAACGGATCAGGCAGTGATTGAGAGGGTTGCGGAGGACTACAAAAGAATCTATTTTTCAAAGTACACGGGGGTGGGGAGGGGGTACCCCGGGGTGGAGCGGCTGCTCAGAGAGCTGAAAAAGAAGGGCTTTGTTTTAAGTGCCGTCTCAAATAAGAGGGGGGAGACGGTTAGGAGGATCCTGAACAATTTTCAATTGAAGAGCTATTTCAGGGTTGTACTGGGAGCTGATGAGGTGCCGGCGCCAAAACCCTCCCCCTCCCTTCTCCTGAGGTCTGAGGAGCTGACGGGTGGCAGGGCAATATGGATGGTGGGGGATACCTCTTCTGACCTGAAGGCTGCCCGCTCTGCCGGAATACCTTTTGCATGGGCCTCCTGGGGCTATGGCTCGGGGAAGGTTCTGAGGGAGGAGTCGGATCTGGTGCTGTCGTCCCCTGTGGATCTTTTACTTCATGTTAACTCTGGGGTGACACAATAGAACTTGGGGATGGGGGGAAGTTTTATCAATCAATGTTCAATAACCCCCCCGAACAACCGTAGAGCAGGTGAGAGAATGAAGTATGTGGAGCCGAACATAAAGGATTATGATAAGGCATACGCTGAGTTCAAATGGGATGTTCCAGAGTATTATAATTTCGCCTGGGATGTGGTTGATAAGTGGGCAGAGGACAGGACAAAACTCGCGGTGGTCTCCGTGGGACCGGATGGTGAGTCCTTTCAGAAGCACTCCTACTGGGACCTCTCCCACCTCTCAAAGAAGTTCGCAAGGGTTGCCATGGACCTGGGGATAAAGAAGGGAGAGAGGGTGATGGTGCTCCTCCCGCGGATCCCTGAATATTACATTGTGATGCTGGGGCTTATACGTATAGGTGCGGTCCCCATGCCCACCCCCACGCTGTCCACGGCGAAGGATATCCATTACAGGATAAACAAGGCAGAGGCTATGGCTGTTGTGACAACGGAGGAGTTCGCTGAGAGGGTGGAGGAGGTGGAGGGTGAGATGCCCACGCTGAAGATAAAGATCCTGGCTGATGGGGATAGGAAGGGCTGGGAGCCAATGCCCCGCCTTATGAGAGCGGTTAGGGGAGACCTCAAGAGGGAGGACGTTCCCAAGACCAAATCCTCCGACCCCTTCCTCATATTCTTCACCTCAGGTACTGAATCCTACCCCAAGATGGTTCTTCACACCCAGGCTTACCCCATAGGACATTACGCCACAGCCTACATGTGCCAGGACCTCCACCCAACGGACCTCATATGGACCATAGCCGACACAGGATGGGCAAAAGCGGCCTGGGGGAAGTTCTTCGGCCAGTTTCTGCTGGGTGCCTCCGTCCTTCAATTCAATCAGAAGGGGAGGTTTGACCCTGGAAAGGTGCTCAGCATCATAGAGAACTTCGGCGTCACCATCTTCTGTGCGCCTCCAACAGCCTACAGGATGATAATTCTGGATGAGAGGTTCAGGAAAACGGACTTCTCCTCCCTCCGCCACGCCCTCTCCGCCGGTGAGCCGCTCAATCCTGAGGTGATAAAGGTGTGGAGGGAGGTAACGGGACTGGACATATACGACTACTACGGTCAATCTGAGACTGTGGCGGTGATCGGGAACTGCCGCGCCTTCCCGGTGAAGTACGGCTCCATGGGAAAGCCAACGCTGGGGCACGTTGTGAAGATACTGGATGACGACGGAAACGAGGTTCCTGTGGGGGAGGAGGGCAATATAGCCATCCGGATAAAGCCGGAGAGGCCACCCGGTCTCATGAAGGAGTACTGGAAGAACCCTGAGGCCAACGCGAAGAGCTTCAGAGGAGACTGGTAT
>JAGHBW010000193.1 GCA_021160765.1 Thermoplasmata archaeon | reverse complement strand
CCCTTCAGAAGAGACCCACAATCCTCCCCTCCTCGTCTATGTCCATATTCTCCGCTGCCGGCCGCTTGGGAAGGCCGGGCATTGTGGTTATCGTACCAGTATATGGCAGTATGAAACCCGCACCTGCGGCAAGGCGTACCTCCTGGATGTTTATTTTGAAACTCTTGGGTGCCCCAAGCTTCTTCGGGTCGTCGGAGAGGGAGTACTGGGTCTTGACCATACATATTGGGAGTTCTTTGTAACCCCTCCCTTCGTATTCCTCAATCGCCCTCTCTGCTTTAACAGAGTATACTACCCTGGATGCGCCATAAACCTGTGATGCTATGATTCCTATCTTCTCCTTTATGGGAAGCTCTAATGGGTACAAGGGGGAGAAGGAGCATGTGGAACAATCAATGGTCTCCACCACCTTCTTCGCCAGTTCTATACCCCCCTCCCCACCCTTTCTATGAACGTCTGACCTTGCGTAAGGTACACCTGCATCCTGAAGCCTCTTCTCTATCACTTCTATCTCCTCCGGATGATCCCCCTCAAACAGGTTGATGGCCACAACCACTGGAAGGCCAAACTTGTGGACGATGTCCAGATGGCGGGATAAATTTGCACATCCCTTCTTCACAGCCTCAACGTTCTTCTCCATCAGTCTGTCCTTCGGAACACCGCCGTGAAATTTAAGGGCCCTGGCGGTGACGACCATAACCACAAGGTCGGGGGAGAAGCCACCAATCCTAGACACTATATTGAAAAACTTCTCTGCCCCTAGATCGGATCCAAAACCCGCCTCCGTCACAAAATAATCAGAGAGACCCAGGCCCATCTTCGTTGAGATTATGGTGGAGGTGCCGTGGGCGATGTTGGCAAAGGGTCCGCCGTGGACAAATGCGGGGACACCCTCAAGACTCTGCACCAGATTGGGCCTGATGGCATCCTTAAGAAGAAGAGCCATTGCACCGACGGCCTTGAGGTCTGAGGCGGTGACATATTCCCCTCTCTTGTTCTGCGCCACAACAATGCGGGAGAGGCGCTCTTTCAGGTCTTGGAAAGAGGTGGCTAGACAGAGAATAGCCATGATTTCAGAGGCAGGGGTTATGTCAAAATGGTCCTCCTGTGGAACGCCGTGAACGGGACCACCCAGCCCAATAACAATGTTGCGCAGGGCTCTGTCGTTCATATCCATAACCCTGTGCCAGTATATCCTCCGGGGGTCTATCTCCAGTTCATTTCCGTGGTGCATGTGGTTATTGAGCATGGCTGCTAGAAGGTTGTGGGCAGAGGTTATGGCGTGCATGTCCCCGGTGAAGTGTAGGTTTATATCCTCCATTGGGATGACCTGGGAATAACCCCCGCCGGCAGCCCCCCCTTTGATTCCAAAAACAGGTCCCAAAGAGGGCTCTCTTATCCCCATCATCGCCCTGTACCCCAGTTTGTAAAGAGCCTGAGCGAGTCCTATGGTTGTTGTGGTCTTACCCTCACCTGCTGGTGTGGGGTTTATTGTGGTGACCAGTATCAGCTTTCCCTTTTTCTCACCCTTCAGCCTATCTAGGACCTTCAGGGAGACCTTAGCCCTGTACCTACCCCACTCCTCCCACTCGTCCTCCTCAAGACCCGCCCTCCTCGCTATCTCTGAAATTGGAAGGGGTTTCGCCCTCTGGGCGATCTCAATATCCGATAACATTCTCCATATCCCTCCTTTTTGAGTTTTTGTCGGTCAATGCATTTTTTATATATCACATTTTTCACCCAATTACATGAAAGTGCCAAAAACAGCAAGGGTGGTATTGCTAAAAGAGGGTACAGGAGGTCTTTATTTCCCGGAGAATGTAGGGGTTCTGATCAGAACGTATAAGGGAAAACGGGGTCCAATGGCCCTTTTGTACACCCTGAGGGGGGAGATTGAGGTGTCAAGGGGTGCAGTTAGGGGTACACTACCCATGCCCCCTGTTGACCTGACATCCCAGGATACAGACTTAAAAGATGTTCTGAAGAGGGCCATTCACATAAACAGAATGGGGGAGGAGGTATTCCTACGAAAATCACCGGAGAACATACTCCTTGAGGTCAGGACTTCCGACCTCTGGAGAACCGCAATTAAGGCTATAGAGGTTGGGGAGGGGGGTGAGGTATTGGAAGAGGTACCTGAGAAGTACAGAGGGTTCATTCATCCCCGGGGGTTCACACCAAGAGAATTAGGTGAGTTGCACTTCTCAAAGAGGCTTCGGGATGAGCATGTGGAGGCTATAAAGAAGATACTCTCCCCCACAGATGATGGGCATCACGCCTATTTTGTGAAGTTGAGAGGCGATGGAAAGCACCTCTATTTTCCCTACAGAGAAGAGATCATGGTACAGGCAGAGGAGGAGAGGAACCTCCTGAGGTCTCTCGCAAATACCCTTATCCCAAGGTATGAGGAGGGGGAGATGCAGGAGGCAGAGGGGGATCTTTTTTCCCCCGGGGCCGTTATGAAAAGGCTCAGTAGCCTGAAGGGGGAGAAGAGGGAGGTCCTTGAGAGGATCATAAACTGGGCTGAGCATTACATTGAGAACGCAACCTGGGGGGAGGACTTCCACATCTCCCCAGCACCCATAAGGAGAATGGAGGATTTTGACCTTGAGGACTTCCTATTGAAAATGCTCTGGAGGCTCTTCTCAGGAAAAGGGATGAGCCTTGTCTCCGCATTAACAGAGCTGATGCTCTTATCCGGCAGGTGGGGGGTTAAGGATGCCGTGGATGCTCTGATGAAATATCACACCCGGTCAGGCAGATTCCACTTCCCCCTGGAACACACCCCTCAGGAGAGACTGGAGGCGGAGACAATACTTAAAAGGTTCCAGAGCGAGGAGCTCTCAGGAAGAAGAGACCTCACAGGCCTCGTCACCTACACCATAGACCCGCCTGATGCAAAGGACTTTGACGACGCTGTGAGCATTGTTGAGATGGGGGGGAGCTACCGTGTCTTCGTACACATAGCAGACGTTTCATATT
>JAGHBW010000153.1 GCA_021160765.1 Thermoplasmata archaeon | reverse complement strand
GGAGTGGGGTGGGCACCATTGGAAAATCCGCCCACGCATATCCTTTGCACCCCCACCGACTGCCCTTCCGGAGAAGACCCCCCCTCGTTCCCCCAGATATTCTACATTTACCAAATCCTTCAGGCGAAAAACGTCTCCCGGTTTAAGCGCTTTTAATATCTTCTCCGGCATATATATCACTGATCCAAAGCCCCCGGGGAGAGGTGACGGTTTTAGATGATACTCTCTTCTTCCCCTCTCAGGATGATTTGGATGGAGGGGGGAAGAGGATTTAAGAGGGTTGCTGTGGTAAAGGAAGAGTTCTCTAGGAGATTCAACGAAAAAATATCTATTGGAGGTATCGTCAATAATATCCCTGTTGATGGAGTAGAGGGTCTTGAAGGACATGGTAATGTCAACGGGTTTCACCCCCACCTGAAGCCAGAACCGCCTTATAGCCTCTGCATTGATCCCTCGTTTTTTAAGCGCTCTCAGAGTTCCAAGACGTACATCATCCCAACCAGTGTATATCCCCCTTTTGATCTCCTCTTTAATAGTGGAGGTTTTCAAAATGGCCTCTGGTATGGAGACAAGCCCGTAGTGGATAAAGCGTGGAAGGTTCCAGCCCATGTGTTTGTAGATGAACTCCTGTTTTAAGGTATTGTTCAGGTGGTCCTTCCCTCGTAGAATGTGGGTACAGCCCATAAGATGGTCATCCACAGCGACGGAGAAATTATAGAGGGGATAGACACTGTATCGGTCTCCCAATCTGGGATGGGGGTGTTCAACAATTCTGAAAGCAGGAAAATCCCTAACAGCAGGGTTGGGGTGTTTGAGGTCTGTTTTTACAACAAGGGTTGCTTCGTTCTCCCCATACCTCCCATCAAGCATTTCTTCCCATTTTTCCAAATGAACTTCTGGGGCCAACTCTCTGTGGGGGCAGGCTTTCCCCTTAACCTTTAGCTCTCTCCACTTCTCAACAGGACAGGTGCATACATATGCAGCACCCGCCTCTATTAGCTGGCGTGCGACATCATAGTATATCTCCATTCTGTCGGACTGGACATACGTTTCATGCACCTCCACCCCCAACCATTTTAGATCCTCTGGTATCATCCTATATGCCTCTGGATCAATCCTCCTTGGATTGGTGTCTTCAAGGCGGAGAATGAACTTTCCCTTATACAGGCGGGCGTACTCATCATTTAAAATCGCGGCACGGCTGTGACCGAGGTGTAGAGGGCCAGAGGGTCCGGGGGCAAACCTTAAAACGACATCTCCCACCACTGCGTCCTCAAGAGGAGGAAGCACCCCCTCCTTTTTTTCACGCTTTTCATCCCTGCCTGCACTCTCCGCCAATTTCTGAAGTTCATCTGGTGGAAGAGAGTTGATCTCTTTCACCACCTCTTCCACCAACTTTTTTATTTCCCCGGGGTCCTCTTTCGCTTCCGGCATGGCAGAGAAGACCATTCCCAATACTGCCTTTACAGAGGCCGTTCCATGGTGTTTCAAGGCGTTTTTTGCCGCCAGTGAGCGTATCTTTTCGCGCAAGGAATCACCTTTTCAGCCTTCACGTCCCCCCGTGCCCGGGGGGTGGTTATCTTATCATGCCACCTATATAAAAGTATATATACACTTAGACCCTACCCAGTATTGATATTGAGACACACCAAAAAATGGCACGAAAATGCCCCTTTTTTGTGTTGTTGAGAAAGTGCATTAAAAGTGATGGGAATGGCAGAGGAAGGGAAGTATACAAGTAAAACACTGGAAGTACTGGAAGGGCTGGAGGCTGTGAGAAAAAGACCAGCAATGTACATAGGCTCTACAGATTCTCACGGATTGCACCATCTTGTCTATGAGGTTGTGGATAACGCCATAGACGAGGCAATGGCAGGCTACTGCACAGAGATAGAGGTCACCCTCCACAGCGACGGATCAGTTACGGTTAAGGACAACGGCAGGGGAATTCCTGTGGATATCCATCCCACATATAAGATTCCTGGTCTTGAACTGGTTATGACCCACCTCCACGCAGGCGGAAAATTCTCCAAAAGAGCATATAAAGTTTCAGGTGGGCTGCATGGGGTGGGTGTATCTGTTGTAAATGCCCTCTCGGAGTATTTAGAGGTGGAGGTGTGGAGAGAGGGAAAGAGGTATTTCCAGAACTATGAGAGGGGAAAGCCCCTAACACCGATGAAGGTTCTCGGTGAGGCACCAGACGGGAAGACAGGGACAAGGGTCACATTTAAGCCGGATCGTGAGATATTTCAGGTGACTCGCTTTGACTACGATACACTGGCCACCAGAATGAGAGAGCTCGCCTTCCTGAACAGAGGATTGAGGATAACACTGAAGGATGAGAGAGAGGGAAGGGTAGAGGAGTTCTATTATGAGGGGGGAATTGTGGAATTTGTGAAGTGGCTTAACAGGTCCAGAACGCCCCTGCATCCAGAACCCATTTATATAAAAGATGAGAGAGAGATCATTCTTGAACTGGCCATGCAGTTTACCACAGAGTACCGGGAGAGTATATACACCTTTGTGAACAACATACACACCTCTGAGGGAGGTACACACCTATCAGGATTTAGGGCTGCACTCACAAGAGCAGTGAACGATTATGCCCGGGGAAAGGGCCTTCTTAAAAATGGACAGATGCTACACGGAGAGGACATTCGTGAGGGATTGACCGCAGTATTGTCATTGAGGATAACAAACCCTCAGTTTGATGGACAGACTAAAACGCGTTTGGGTAACTGGGAGGTTAAGGGCATAGTTGAGGGGGTGGTGTATGAGAAATTGAAGGAATACATGGAAGAGCATCCAAACGTTTCTGAGAAGGTTATTCAGAAGGCGGTAGCATCCATGCGCGCCAGGGAGGCAGCCAGAAGGGCAAGAGAGTTGACCCGGAGGAAAAATCTTTTGGAGTCTGGAGGGCTCCCTGGGAAATTGGCAGATTGCTCTGAAAGGGACCCCCGTAAGGCGGAGCTCTTTATCGTTGAGGGAGACTCTGCAGGTGGGTCAGCAAAGCAGGGGAGGGATAGAAGAATCCAAGCGATTCTCCCGTTAAAGGGAAAAATACTAAACGTGGAGAAGGCGAGGTTTGAGAAGGTACTCAACAATAACGAAATAAGAACCATAATAACTGCCCTTGGATGCGGTATTGGGGATGAGCTGGATCTGGAGAAGCTCCGTTATCACAAGGTAATCATCATGACGGATGCGGATGTTGACGGTGCCCACATCCGAACCCTTCTCTTAACCTTCTTTTATCGTTACATGAGGGATATCATCACTTCAGGACACCTTTACATTGCACAACCCCCTCTTTATCGCATAAGGGTTGGAAAGGAGACCTTCTACGTTTATAGTGAGGAGGAGAAGGAGGAGATGGTGAAAAAGTATGAGGGAAGGCGGGTGGAGATACAGCGCTTTAAAGGTCTGGGGGAGATGAACCCCCAACAGCTGTGGGAGACCACAATGGACCCGGACCGAAGAAAGCTCTATAAGGTGACCGTGGAGGATGCAATATTAGCGGATGAACTATTCTCTCTCCTTATGGGGGACGAGGTGGCTCCCAGGAGGGAGTTCATACAGAAGCACGCGAAAGAGGTTGCAGAGTTGGACATTTAACGGGAGAGAAGGGGGTAGTTTATATTGACAGAAGATACATCCAGCAGTGGCAAAAGCATGGAAGAGGAAGTAGAGATCATGGATCGGGATGTGGTAGATGAGCTCAGGGAGTCCTATTTAACATATTCTATGAGTGTAATTGTGGGAAGGGCACTCCCCGATGTAAGGGATGGACTGAAGCCAGTCCACCGGAGGATCCTCTATTCTATGTATGAGTCTGGTTTAACGTCTAAGAAGCCGTATCGTAAGTCTGCCAGGGTTGTCGGGGAGGTTTTGGGGAAGTATCACCCGCACGGAGATGCGGCGGTCTACGATACTCTTGTGCGAATGGCGCAACCCTTCTCAATGAGATATCCTCTTGTAGATGGACAGGGAAACTTTGGTTCTCTGGATGGGGACTCTGCAGCGGCCATGAGATACACTGAGGCTCGCCTGTCAAAGATTGCAGAAGAGATGTTACGGGATATAGAGGAGGAAACGGTAGATTTTGTTCCCAATTATGACGGAACACTTAAAGAACCTGTAGTTCTCCCCGCACGCCTTCCCAACCTTCTGGTCAACGGTACCACTGGTATTGCGGTAGGAATGTCAACATCCATCCCGCCCCACAACCTATCTGAGGTTGTGGATGCACTTATCCATCTTATAGAATATCCAGAGGCGGACTTGAACGACATCCTCCAGTACATAAAAGGGCCGGACTTTCCCACAG
>JAGHBW010000087.1 GCA_021160765.1 Thermoplasmata archaeon | reverse complement strand
GCTGGAGGAGATTCTGGGGGAGGGCGGGGAGGAGGACCTCTCTGAGATCCTCTCCTGAGATGCAGGAAAGGGAACTTTTTAATTCCGGAGGATAATAAACCCTCGGTGCTTTTATGAAATACGTAATAGTGACAGGCGGAGTACTTTCAGGTCTGGGTAAGGGTATTACTGCCTCTTCTATAGGGGTTCTGCTCAAATCCGCGGGTCTAAAGGTGACCGCCATAAAGATTGATCCATACCTTAACTGTGATGCAGGCACCATGAACCCCTATGAGCACGGGGAGGTATTCGTTCTGGATGATGGGGGAGAGGTGGATCTGGATCTGGGGAACTACGAGAGGTTTTTGGACATAGACCTCACCTCCGACCACAACATTACAACTGGTAAGATATACCGATCGGTTATTGAGAAGGAGAGGAAGGGGCTTTACTTGGGGAAAACCGTTCAGATCGTACCCCACATAGTCAATGAGATAAAGAGCACCATAAGGCGGGTGGCAAGGAAGTCAAAGGCGGACGTCTGCATTATTGAGGTTGGGGGGACCGTTGGGGATATTGAGTCCATGCCCTTCCTTGAGGCGGTGAGGCAGCTGAAGAGGGAGGAGCCTGAGGGAAACGTACTATTCGTTCACGTGACGTTGGTTCCGGTGGTTGGGGTGGTGGGGGAGCAGAAGACCAAACCCACCCAGCACTCTGTGAAGGAGTTGAGGGGGATAGGGATCCAGCCGGACATCATTGTATGCAGGTCAGATAAAAGGGTTACCAAGAAGGTGAAGGCGAAGATTGCACTTTTCTGCGACGTTCCCGAAGAGGCGGTGATCTCCGCTCACGATGTCTCCAACATCTACGAGGTGCCCCTTTTAATACACGAGCAAGGGATAACGGAGTACGCACTAAAGAGACTGGGCCTTGAAGGTCTTAAGGTGGACCTCTCCTGGTGGGCGGATATCGCCAGGAAGATGACTGGGGCCAAGGAGAGGGTTAGAATGGCCCTGGTGGGGAAGTATACAGGCCTTAAGGACTCCTATCTCAGCTACATCAGGGCCTTGGAGCACGCTGGGGCGGAGGAGGGGGTGAAGGTTGACATCGTTTGGATTGATGCTCCTGAGGAGGACAAACCGGATTTTGAGGAGAAGGTAAAGAGGATGTACCGCAGGCTTGAGAAGGTGGACGCCATACTGGTTCCAGGCGGTTTTGGACAGAGAGGGATAGAGGGGAAGATAAGAGCGATTACATTTGCCAGGGAGAGGAAGATACCGTTTCTGGGGGTGTGCCTTGGCTTCCAGCTCTCTGTTATTGAATTCGCCAGAGGAGTCCTCATGATGGAGGGGGCGAATTCAACGGAGTTTGATCCTAACACCCCCTACCCCGTAGTGGACCTTCTCCCGGAGCAGAGGGGGATCACTCAGCTGGGGGCAACAATGAGGCTGGGGAGGCAGAGGACGATAATAAAACCAGGGACGATGGCGCACAGGCTTTATGGGTCTACGGTGGCATGGGAGAGACACAGACACCGCTACGAGATAAACCCCACCTTTATAGAGGAGATTGAGAGAGGGGGGTACATATTCTCAGGGGTATCTCCTGATGGTCAGAAGATGGAGATTGGGGAGATGAGGGGCCATCCCTTCTTTATGGGATGTCAATTCCACCCAGAGTTCAAATCTCGCCCCGGGAGGCCATCCCCCATGTACGTTGGTCTGGTGAGGGCGGCGAGGGAGTATAAACGGGAGAAGGGGAGAAGATGAGGCCAAAGTGGGAAGTTGTGCTCCTGTACCTATTGGAGATCGGCTCTGTGGAGGGAAGCGAGCCGCTTGAGGGAGCCACCCAAAAGGGCATCTCCAGATCACTCTCTATTCCGTTGCCTCACGTACCTCGGATACTGAAGCCCCTTCTTTCAGAAGGGTTGGTGGTAGAGAGAAAGGAACACATTAAGGGGAAGAAGAGAAGACTTCTGACATACTTCCTAACGGAGAGGGGTGTCAGGAGGGCCAGGGAGATACAGGAGGAGGCTATGGAGGAGGTTGTGGAGGTGGGCGGGAGAAGGCTGAAACTGAGAGAGGTCAGAGGAAGATACCCGGATTATACAGGCCCCTTATCTCCCATCCTTCTCGGGATTGATTTGGGGAGGGAGGGTGTGGTGGAACATAAAGAGGTCCCAGAATGGTACCGAAAGGTCAGGAAGGAAGCCCTTGAGAGGGCAATTATGGAGGGGGACTTCTACGTGGAGGAATGGGAGGTTGCACCACTCCTCGCACTTCTCTCAGAGATGGGCTATTCTCACGCTAAAATGGAAAGTGGCATTTACAGGATCGCTGATCGTTCCGGAAGAGAGGTGATGGTGGCTGTTGGGGAGAGGAGTGGGTTCAGACCTCTCCCCCCCTCCCCCCTCCAGACGTGGAAGGAGGCATGTCCAGGGCTGGAGGAGGTGGCAGAGGCCCTTTATGGGATCAGCGAAGGGGATCTGAAGGCATTGCGGAAGCTGAAGGAGATGGAGGATGAGGTCAGGAAGTGCCTGAAGATAAACAATCCCCGGGAGTGCGCCCTGATGGTATACATAGGGGAGAATTCAATCCCGAACAGATAACTTTATGTTGTTCCCCCCGATTTTCCAACATAATGGCGAGCAAGGGCCGATGGGTTGTCTGCCCTGAGTGCGGAAACAGGGTGCTTCTGAGAAACATAAAAAAGCACTATCGCGAGCACCACCCGGGGGTCCAGCCCCCCCGGGAAAGTGAACTCCTTAAAAGAGAGAAGCGCTGGGAACAATCCCTGAAAGAGAGGATACCATGGAGGGGGATAGCAGCAGCCATTGTTATCTCCATCCTGATACTATCCGGTTTCTGGTGGTACACCCACAGGGAGGAGGGCCTTAAGCCCAAGGAGGTGGGGTTCTTCACAGAAGATGGGATGTACATCTTCGCATACCTCCTGATACAGGACACCTCCCACCCAACAATCGTCCTTCTGCACGATTTAAACCAGGACCACCACGCCTTTGACCCTTACCTTGAGTACTTTTACTCCATGGGCTACAACGTCTGCACACTTGACCTAAGGGGATACGGAAAGAGCGTGTGGAAGAGGGGGGAAAGGATCACCCTTCAGGACATCCAGGATCATGAATACGCAAACTACACCAAGGACGTTGGGGGACTTTTAAGATACCTCAAAAATAATTATGAGATCAGCGAGAGGTTTACTATGCTGGGTGCCGGGCTGGGTGCAAGCGTTGGGGCGCTCTACGCTGTACACGATACAAAGGTGAAATCCGTTGTCCTCATATCCCCTCAGATGGAGATTATGCACCTGGGTCTTTACAGGTTTACCGAAGAATACGGGGCCAGACCCATAATGGTTGTTGCCTCAACCCAGAACCCATCCGCCCACAGCTCCGCGGAGAGGATATATGAGGGGGCGAAGGATGGGAGGGAGAGGCTCTACGTGGATGACCCGATAACCTCCGTGCACCTCCTCTCAATTGAAAAGGTGAGGGTGGGGGTGGGAGAGTTTCTCAATGAGACCCTCCCGGTGTGAAAGGAAAAGGTGTGTGGAGGCTTACTTCCTTCTCCGTCTTTCCAGAACGATGAGAGAGGAGAGAGCAGCCGCCGCAATGGGAATGGCAGGTGAGAGGGGAAGCTTCTTCTCTTTCTCCTTCTTCTCCTCCACCTCAAACTGCACAATCTTCACATCTGAAGTGTATGTGGTGTTGTCTGAGAGGTTAAGAACAACCTGGAGTTTGATCTCAACATAGCCCTTGTCCTTGGCGAAGGGGCCTATCTCCGCCCTGTATATACCCTCTGAAACCTTCCTCATGGCTACTGTAGTGAAAAGGCTGCACGTGTTCTCTGTGCAGAGGGCGTACCTCAGGGAGACCCCAGAGAGGTTCGTTGCGGGGGAGACGGTGGCGGTCACTGTCATTGTATCGGACAGCTTTGGCCTCTCAGGTGTTTGAGAGATCTCCACAGAATAATCCCCCGCCGCTCCAGCAGGAAGGAGCGGCACAAGGAACGTCAAAACCGCGACTGCTACCAGAGTGGTTTTTGCCATCTTTAACAACCTATCACCAAAGAACCTTCAGTGATATCTCTCTAAAAAAACTTATTCCCAGAAAGAAGGATAATGATAAATATCACCTTCCACTTATTCAATTCGCCTGGAGGCGGGATCGTGGAGATGAGCACCAAGGAACTGCTTCAGGATAAGATCTTTGAAAGTGGGATCAAAAGACGAAGGACAGTGTTCATTATCGTAATATTGATCGTCCTTCTGCTTGCAATATACATCTTTAACATGTATCTTTACAGTTATGAGGAGAACTACTCCTTAAGCGCCAACGAGGTTTTCACCAAGGAAGTGGAGGTAAAGGGAGTACCGCATCTGAAGATGCCCATCAAGATATTCTTTCAGGTCTCCGTCCAGGCGGACATATACCTCTTCAGCGAGGAGGTGTATAACAAATACCACGATAAAGCGGATTTCCCGGAGAGGTATGCTGAAGATGCCATCTCCTTTGTCCTTGAGAAGAAAAAGATGGAAGTGAAACTGGCTAGGCCCCCGGGGAGGCTTTACATAGTTGTAAGGATGCCTGGGCTGGACAAGGTGGTGAACCAGGCAGATGCATCTCTCTATGTGGAGTATAAGCCACTGGATCCGATATATCCAATAACCGCCCTGATTGAGGTTGTCGCCATTCCTCTTTTGATCCTGAGGATATACATTCTCGGTCAGAAGATCAAGCAGTTGAGGATGCAGTTGACACTGGATCTGGACAGCCTCTCTGACG
>JAGHBW010000063.1 GCA_021160765.1 Thermoplasmata archaeon | reverse complement strand
GCCACAATCATTACGGAGAACGAAGCAATTGTTTTGACGAAAGAGGAGTATGAGTATATGTTATTCTTAATAGCACTCTTCAAAAAAATACTTAAAAATATGACAAAACGGAGGATTCCATATGGGTGAAAGATCATCCCTAGAAGCCCTGTGGTTTATGGTAATGGGTCACTGAGAGAAAACTAATTATGGGGGGAGATACATTGCTATGTGTTATATGATTATCCTGGTGCCAGATATATAATCATTTATAAAAAAAGACCGAACGGTTCCCGAAAAAGAGTTTTATTTTTTGACATGGCGGATAAGGAATTTGAAAATATGATACTGAACTATCTTAAAGAGAACAACATAAAAGCGTTTAAGAGGTAAAGAGATGATATGGTGGCTAGGGATTCTGAATATGTTTTTAAGAGATTAAGGCTATTGTGGGGTGGGACGTGTTGGCGTCTCAATATTGGTTAAGAGGGTGTCTGGGGGTGTCTGTGAGATGAGAAGGGTTAAGGTTAAGCTGAAGGGAATTGAGGTCAAACGCCACAACTACCGCTACATGGGTTTTGCTTATTTCACTGACGGAAGGAGAGATTACAGATTGCCGATGACGGGGACGGTGGCCCAGTGGCTCACAGATGGGGAGGAATACACCCTTCTGCTGAATAGGGAGGAGGATATAGGTTTTGATGACTATGAGCTGTGGGGGAGGGTGAAGATATGGCCGTTGTGGAGCCGGATGTACGAAAAAGTTATAAGTTCTGGCAAAAACGGGAGAGCCCTCTACTCCTACAAGATTCTTGCAAGGGAGGCTAGTTATGAAAGGGATTATGAAGCAATAGTAGAACTTGAGCAGTATCACTACGCCTCTGAAGAGAACTACCTTGCCCTCTGGTACTGTGAGAAGTGCAACATTTACAGGGAGGGGAACATGGCACCCCAGTGTCCCAGGTGCGGTGGGGAGATGAAATTTCACGACCTGAAAAGTTCGACAAGGGCTTCAAGGTTCCTAGTCTTTGAGTTTCTGTCCCGTAAGCCATACGAACCCAGGTACATTGGATATGTGAGAATAGATCCGCCAATACCAGCAATGAACAGAAGGCTGCCTGATGGTAAGATCCAGAGGGACATCCGGAGGAGGGTCTTTCCGAGGGAGTGGTTCGCCAGTATCTTTTCAGTTAAGGGCGGCAGTGGAGACAGATGGGAGGCTGAGGGGGAGGCATTGAAAGGTGCGCACTCCGCTGTATCACGACTTGCCAGGGTTGTTGTCCACCCCGACTTTCGGGTGGATGGGTTGGGCCAGCTCTCTGTTGAAGCAATGGTTGACTGGTTGAAGGAGAGGTGGATACCGGAGATGAGAAGGGAGAAAAAGGCTGTTGAGGTTATTGCAACAATGGCAAGGTACAACCCATTCCTGGAGAAAGCTGGTTTTGTTTATCTATGGGACACTGGTAGCGGCAGACCGGTTCTTTACAGACCTCTGAGCGGTGAGGCTGAGGTGTACATATCCCGATTCCTCAAAAGTGACCCGGTGGCCAGAGGACATGGTGGAAGGCTGTATCAGCCAAAATTCAGCCCGGGGAGCGTACTTTCCGGTCCTTTAAAGTTCTGGGGGCTTTACAAGGGATACAAGAACGAGCTCTCCCTGGAGAACCTATCGGAGGCCACCCTTTCTGCCCTTGAAGCCTTCGGTGTAAAAGAGAGGGTGATAGAGAGGTATGTAATCAAGAATGGGAGAATAACCCTCAACCCCGGGGAGGTCTGTGTCGTTGTTGGGAGCTCTGGCAGCGGTAAGACAACACTGCTGCGCGTTTTGTGGGGAATCCTGAGGGGGGGTAAAGATGAACTGTACCGCCCGGAACGTGGTGAATGGGAGATACCTGAGAACGTCTCCCCTCAGATACTCATCCCCGGGGAGATTGAGCCAGACTTTGAAGAGCTGCCATTAATAGAGGCGCTCTACAGGATCTGCCGCGACGAGGCCATGGCGATAGAGATATTGAACTATGTGGGGATTTCTGACGCTGTTCTCTACAGGGCAAAGTTCCGGGAGCTTTCAACAGGTCAGAAAGAGAGAGCGAGGATAGCTTGGATGTTGGCCCACAGGCCGAACCTTGTTATGATAGACGAATTTGGCGCTCACCTGGATCCATCAACAGCCAGGAGGGTGGCAAGAAGGCTCTCATATTTAGCAAGAGAGAAGGGGATAACCTTTCTCCTTGTAACTCACAGGGAGGAGATTATAGATGTTCTTGAGCCCGCCTCAATCTACATTGTGGGATATGGAACACTGTACAGGGAGCGCACACTTCCGGAGAGGGGGCTTAGAGTGATGGAACCCTACGCCAGCTACATTGTTGATGGGAAAAAGAGGTGGGAGATCAGAAGGTATCCAACAAAGGTTAGGGGGCGTGTGGGGATAGTGAGCGGCGGGAAGGTGATTGGCACCGTTGAGATAACGGACTCCAGAGGTCCAGTATCACTGGAGGAGCTTGAGGAGAATGCAGATAAACACCTTGCCGACATGCGCTTTCTGAAGAAATACAAAGATGGGAAGGATCTCTACGTCTGGGAGTTGAAAAACGCTGAAAGATTCCCAGAACCAGTTGAGATAGAGGAGAGGAAGGGACAGGTCTCATGGATAAAACTTAAAGAGAGAAGGAAGAGGCATTCCTGACTAGTCACTCTTCTCACAGAACTGTCTCTCTGCCCACACCCAACTGACAGCCTCCGCCCAGTGGGTAAAAGGAACGTTGTGAAGCACCCTCCTCTTCTCCTCCTCCTTTCCGCTTGAGGTGTCCACCCCCTCCTCAAGGACGTATACCTTGTAACCCCTGTAGGTCAACTCCTGGGCGGTTGCAAGTACGCACCTGTCCGCTGTTAAACCTATGAGAAGCACCTCCCTCTCCCCACCCAGCACCGCTGTCAGCCACCCCTCAAAGGCTCCTGGGTCTGGGTAGGGGGGCCCCGGGG
>JAGHBW010000017.1 GCA_021160765.1 Thermoplasmata archaeon | reverse complement strand
GCCTGATATGTTCCTAAGTGTGTAATTTATTCCCTCCCCTTCATCCACAGGATCCAATACTGTTAAATTGATTACTTCCCCCGGGTGTGTTTCTGCCATCAAATCTGAGAAAGACCTTTCTGAGGTTATCTCCACTCCGTTTAATCTTAACATTATCATTCCAGGCTTAATGCCGGCCTTTTCAGCAGGGTACCCTCTAGAGAGGTCTATGACAACCACCCCCACAGGGACCCCCTCCAACGTTTTTGTGCTACCGTCTGATAGGAGCACTCGTAAATTTGTAAAAGTCCCCGGGGGGGCCGGGGAAAAATTATAAAAATCTTCTTCTGGAGAGACATCTGTGCCCCCCACACTTAGGATCGCAACAGGCTCTACATCTGGATAGAGGAGATTTATTGGGGAGTGCTCAGACATGCCGTAAAGTATGGCCCCCCTTTCTGCGTGAACCGACCCTAGAAGCCCCCAGCAGAAGATCAATCCCAAAACAATTGCAACGATGATGTTCATTCCCGGCCCGGCGGCAAACATTCTCATTCTTGCTTTTCGTGGGAGTGCCTTCACCTCCTCCTCATCAGGCTCAACAAATGCCCCTATGGGAATAATGGCTAGAACAACACCCAGCGATTTTATTTTGACCTTGTCCACCCTTGCTTGGATTCCATGGGAAAATTCATGGATAACCACTGCTAAGATGAGTGCGAAGATCCCGTACCAGAAGGGGATTATTGGGTTTATTCCAGGGAGAACAAGCATTCTTGACGGGCTTGTGGGCTTCACTTTTGCTGTTATTGTCAGATAGGCGGAGAGAATGAGCATAAAAAACATGAGGATCATGGAGAGGTAAGAAAGAACGATTGATACGTATCCGAACCCCCTCCAAAATCTTCTTTTGGAGGCAATTCTATCAATTAGTTTCCTCCCCCTCTTGGTTTTCAGGAGGAGTATGAAAAGGTAGAGGCTGCCCCATCTTTTCAGTTTTCCTTTCTTGTCTAGATAATAAAGAGCACCCCACCAAACAAATAGAGCGGAGAGGATTATTATGACCGAATAGAGCAACATTGTTCTTCAGCCCTCCAATTAAACATGGAGGTGGATGAATAAGATATATTTCACACTTGTCATGGAATCTGCTATTCTGTAACTCTATCAATTGTTCTTCTCTCCCATATGTCTTCGTCAAGTCGCATGTAAATCTCCTCAGGAGGATTAAACTCCTCCCCCAAAGATATCTCTCCATTGGCGAGTCCACGAATGTATTCTTTATTTAACACCCAGTAGTGTATTCTCCAGTCCTTTCCCCTGTATAGTGTAGTCTCCTCTTGGAAGGTTTTGAGGATCCCTTCCTCCTCTAGCATGTAGAAGACGTCACGATCTTTCTGGGTCAATATGTTATCCAGGGTCCTCTCCTCGTATCCGAAAAAATTGAGAATGAAATGAGATATGTATTTTACTTCCTCCACTTCCATTCCTCTCCTGCCTAACGTCTTCAGAAGGGCTTGGTTGAAATCCTCTATCGTTATGGGTTCAAGGTGACACCTCTCTCCGTTTTGCGGCGTGCTCTGGTGGTTCATCAGCCTCTCCCCTTAAAAGAGGTTGAATAATGATTCTTCAACAGGTCATATATTAAACTTTCTTCCCCATGCTGTTTGCTGGAATCGTCATTAGCGATGTATGTTTCTAGGGGGATTATGAGCAGAAGTAAACTTCAACTATTGTCGTAGTTTCAGATGCGTTAAGGTAAATCTTAAGTAATTGGGTTAAATTCCTCTTCATGCCTTCAGGCAGGTGTCCTGAAGTTAGCACCCCATTATGGGGAGCAATTGAAAGTTCAACAACTGTTGAAGTTAAAGAGGTGAAAACATGACGGACAGTAGCGGTGAGCAGGAGGCTCTGGTCTTTCCACCCCCCGAGGAATTTAGGAAAAAAGCACACATAAAGGGAGAAGAGGAGTATCGCAGCATGTATAAAAGGTCCCTTGAGGACCCAGAGGGTTTCTGGGCAGAGGCTGCGGAGAACCTTCACTGGTTCAAGAAATGGGAGAAGGTCTTTGAATGGGACAAGGAGAAGGCTGAGATAAAGTGGTTCATTGGGGGAAAATTAAACGTATCTTATAATTGTCTGGATAGGCACATAAAGACATGGAGGAAGAACAAGGCAGCTCTGATTTGGGTTGGAAACGAGCCCGGTGAAGAGAGGGTTTACACCTATCAGCAATTGTATCGGGAGGTAAACCGTTTTGCCAACGTACTTAAAAAGCTCGGTGTAAAGAAGGGAGACAGGATTGCACTTTATCTTCCTATGATACCAGAACTTCCAATTGCCATGCTGGCTGCTACCAGAATAGGCGCCATACATTCTGTTGTTTTTGGTGGTTTCTCTGCGGAGGCGCTTCGGGATAGGATCAATGACTGCAGTGCTAAAATCCTCATAACATGTGATGGAACCCACAGAGGAAAGAAAGAGGTTCCGATGAAGATCGTGGCCGACAAAGCCCTTGAGGGGACCTCAACGGTGGAGAAGGTTGTAGTGGTTAAGCGGGCTGGATTTGACGTGGAGATGAAGGAGGGGAGGGACCTCTGGTGGCATGACCTCATGAACGACGAGGAGATAGAGGATTACTGCCCGCCAGAGGAAATGGACGCAGAAGATCCGCTCTTCATTCTCTATACCTCTGGCTCAACGGGCAAACCTAAAGGCGTTTTACACACTCATGGCGGCTACCTCACGTACGTCAATCTCACCACCCGACTTGTCTTTGATCTCAAAGATGAGGACACCTTTTGGTGCACTGCTGACATCGGTTGGATTACTGGCCACTCCTACATAGTATATGGGCCGCTCTCTAACGGGGTGACCTCGCTGATGTTTGAGGGTGTGCCAAATTACCCCCATCCCGACAGATTCTGGGATGTGGTGGACCGCTACGCTGTCAACGTTTTCTACACCGCCCCAACTGCCATAAGAGCACTTATGAGGGAGGGGGACGAGTGGGTGAAGAAGCACGATCTCTCCACACTTCGCCTGTTGGGTTCCGTCGGGGAGCCAATAAACCCCGAGGCGTGGCTATGGTACTATAAAGTTGTGGGAAAGGAAAGGTGTCCGATTGTTGACACGTGGTGGCAGACGGAGACCGGTGGAATACTGATAACCCCCCTGCCCGGTGTTCACGCTCTGAAGCCCGGCTCCGCTGTAGCTCCATTCTTCGGTGTAGAACCAGCGATATACTCCGAAGAAGGAAAGGAGGTGGAGAGGGGCCTTTCCGGCTATCTGATCATAAAGAGGCCCTGGCCCTCCATTGCGAGAACTATCTGGGGGGATCACAAGCGGTACATTGAGACATATTGGTCCCGCTTCCCCGGGGTTTACTTTACCGGTGACGGCGCTAAAAAGGATGAGGATGGCTATATATGGATAACAGGCAGGGTTGATGACGTCATAAACGTCTCCGGGCACAGATTAGGAACGGCGGAGATAGAGTCCGCACTGGTTGCCCATCCGGCAGTAGCTGAGGCTGCTGTGGTAGGTTTCCCCCATGAGTTGAAGGGACAGGGAATATACGCTTATGTACTGCTTAAGGTGGGATATGAACCTTCCGAGGAGCTGAGGAAGGAGTTGAGGAACTGGGTTAGGAAGGAGATAGGTCCAATTGCAACACCTGATTACATCCATTTTGCAGAGAACCTGCCGAAGACACGCTCTGGCAAGATCATGAGGAGGATTTTAAGAAAGATCGCTGCAGGAGATTTCTCAGACTTCGGGGATACCTCTACACTGGCAGACCCGAAGGTATTGGATAGCCTTATTGAGGGACGTAAAAAGCTTGGATGATGGGAGAAATCTTCCCCTCATCCATATTAATTTCCCCTATAAGCGTTGTTGAAGCATTAGTTTACACTTTCACGCTATCTCCGATATATTTCTGCCCTCTTTTTATCAATATTTTTAAATAGAAGCGTTTTGTTTCTCTTTTTTGCGACAGATGTCAAGTTTTTCTGGAAAAACACGATGAGGTGAAGATTATGAGAGAAAAGTTTGCAGTCTTTGTTATGGTTCTGCTCATGGTGAGTATGGCTCTTTTTGTGTTTCCCCCTGTGGAGAGGGAGGCAGAGGGCGTAACCCCCCGTCAATCTTACGATATACAGGGAAGCGGTGGGGACTTTCTGGGCACAGATATCGTTCTTGCTGACATTGACAACGATGGAAACGATGAGGTTATTGTTTCGGAATACCAGTATGATGGAACGTTTTCGAATACTGGGGCTATATATATCTATGAACTGAGCAATCTGCTCCTGGCCCCCAAGATCATCTCACCCGACCAACAGACCAACGAGCGCTTTGGAATATCCATAAGTGTAGGGGATGTAAACGGTGATGGATATCTTGACATTGCAGGCGGTGCGTATATGTATGATACCACTACAAGTACGAATGCGGGAAGGGTGTATTTGTACTATTATTCTGCGATAGGCCCGTCAAGCACCTGGATGTGGTCCTCCACTGGAGATGATGTGGCTAATGCCTACTTCGGCCAGAGGGTGTTGATAGAGGACATTAACATGGATGGCTACGACGACGTTATTGTCAGCGCTCCCAGGTATAACCCCGGGGGTTCTTCGTATCAGGGGAAGCTCTATATATATTACGGTTCGTCATCGGGTCCATCAACAACACCCTCCTGGACATACACCCCATCGGTGTCAAATTCCTATTATGGAGAGGGGATAGCAGTTGGCGATTATGACGGCGACTCCTATCCAGAGCTTGCGGTAACCAACAGTTCATATGTGGATATCTTTAACTGTAACTCTTCTGGTCCTGAGAGCACACCAAGCTGGAGGTTATACACGGGTTCTTCAAGAGATATTGTGATGGGAGATGTAAACGGAGATGGGAAGGATGACCTGTTGTGCGGAAATAACGTCCACACTTCTGGTGGATACACTGGTAGAGGCAGGGCGGTGCTTTATTTTGGTGGGAAAAGTGAGGGATCGTACACCACACCCGACTGGAGCGTGGTGGGGGAGGCACAGACTTATGCTAATTTCGGATATACTGTTGGAATGGGGGATTTCAATGGAGATGGCTATGATGATGCTGTAATATCATCAATACAGTATGATGCCACATATGTGGATCAGGGTAAGGTTTATGTCTACCTTTCAAACGGAACAAACCTTCAGACCACTCCAGAGTGGACGATGCTGGGTACCGGTTCATACACTTATCTTGGGTGGGCATTATTGAAAAATGGAAGGGACGTGTCCGGAGATGGTATAGATGACGTGGTCATCACTGAGACTGGTTGGAACTCCAACAATGGAAGGGTTATCTTCTATTACGGCACCTTTGTCTCCACGAATATAAGCTGGAAATCAACGGGACCGCACCAGACCGGTGCCAGGTTTGGATACTCACTTGCATCGGGAGATTTTGACGGTGATGGATATAAAGATTTAGCTATAGGTGCACCCTATTATGATGGTGCTAATAACGATATGGGGCGCGTCCTTGTGTACAACGGATCCTCTGGGGGGCTCACATCCTCACCCGTCTGGGCGCAATCGCCACTAAACCAGTTGGGAGCCGAATTTGGTTATTCACTTGCAACTGGTGATTTCAACGGTGATGGATATGACGATCTTGCTGTTGGCGCACCCTACTATGACACCTCCAATACTGACGCAGGGAGAGTTCTGATTTATTACGGATCATCCAGTGGACTGGCAACAACCGTCGGGGCCTCTTTTTCCGGCCCTGACCAGGCGAATGCAAATTTTGGATACACACTTTCGTCGGGCGACTACAATGGGGATGGGTATGATGACCTTCTTGTGGGTGCGCCATGGTATGACACTATATCATATACGGATGCTGGGGCAGTTTACCTGTACTGGGGCACCCCCTGGGGGTTGGCATCCTCCTACAGCCATTCATACTACGGTTACCAGAGCAGTCAAAGTTTCGGATATTCTATTGCCACGGGTGATATGTATGGGGACGGTATTGACGATTTTGCCATAGGGATTCCATATGAAGATTATGGGGGGAAAACGAATTGCGGTGGCGTAAGGGTTTATTCTGGGAGCACTGGTGGCACACCCCACCAAAGATATGTTTTCCATGGGTCGTACAATAACGAGCTTTTTGGGAATTCTATAACCTTTGGAGACTTCAACGGGGATGGCAGTGATGGATTGGCGGTGGCAGCGCCATTATACTCATCAGGCGGCACAACTTACGGAAGGATCAGCGTGTACAGGGGAACAAGATATGGGCTTTACTATTCTTTCTATATTTTGAACAGGGACAGCAGGGAGTACGGGGTGGAATCAATATCTGCGGGGGACATTGACGGAGACGGCCTTGAAGACCTAGTGGTTGGTTCTTGTTTGGATGACGCACCGACTTATTCAAGGAGTGCCATTTACGTTCATCGCGGAAGAAGTGGAAGTCAGCCATTACTACCGGACTATTCTTGGAGGTATAGAACTGCTACATATAACGATCTGGGATACTCTACATTATCAGATGACTTCAACGGTGACGGATTATATGAGATCGTGGGAGGTGCACCCTATGACAACCTGAGCATGGGTATTGTCTACGTGTGGAACGGTTAGGAAACCTCCAGGCCTTATCCGCCATCCTACTGGAGATATTCCTCTCCATATGGAGAGGAGGGTGTTGCGGTCATCTATTTCTACCCATCTAGCAGCATAGACGTTGTGGGCTATCAGCTGTACATGTCCATGAATAGAACAGGCCCCTGGACACTTAAAGCAACCGTAAACAACATGGCGAACTACTTCCAGGTGGGGGGTTTGACAGATGGTGTCACTTATTACTTCAAAATAAGGGCCTACGATGAGGTTCCCAACTATTCTGATTACACGACAGTTTTCAGTGTTGTTACTGTGGATACAAAACCACCCAACCCACCAGGAAACCTTAAGGCCTCCCCAACCACCAGTGGATACATACGCTTAACGTGGACCCCCTCAAATTCAAGCGATGTGCAGGGTTATGTTATATACAGAACAGGAGAAGGTGGTTCTGGGAATTATAATGAAATAGCAAGGGTTAGCAGCGCAACAACTTCATACGTGGACAACAACGTTTCTGTTGGGAGAATGTATTTCTATCAAGTGGCTGCCTACGATGAGGTTCCCAACTACTCCACCAGCCCTGAGCCTGTTGGAATGGTGGCGGATTATGACTATGACGGCGATGGGATAGGAGACAGCTTTGATAGAGATGATGATAACGATGGGGTTGAGGATTTAAGAGACGCCTTCCCATACAATTCCGCAGAGTGGGCTGACTACGATGGTGATGGTATAGGGGACAACGCAGATACGGATGACGACAACGATGGGATTCCTGATTCAAGCGACGCCTGGCCACTTCTTGACATAAATGATATAGAGGCAACAGTGGACACAATTGAGCAGAAGATAGACAACCTCAATATGACTCTTGAAGATGTGCTTGACAGAGTAAAAGATCTGCAGAACGACTACAGCTACTTTAACACATCTGCTGTAGCGCTGTTTGATGAGCTTTTCCACAGGTTATCAAGGCTGGAAGCTAATCTGACATCCAGACTTGAAACGGTGGAGGGGAACTTGACAAGTAAGATAGATGGTATGAACTCCACAATACTGGCAGAGCTTCAGGACGTTATGGACAGGATAGACTCAATGGATGGCTCACTTAGAGCTCTGATAGAAAGCATGTGGGCGGATTATAACACAACCTCTGCATCTGACACTCAGAGTATAATAAATGCAGTGAACACAATGTGGGCAGGGTTAAACGCAACGCACTCTGCTGATTTAGCAACCTTAATAGGGAAGATAGAGGAGATGTGGAGTGGGATAAACGACACACACGATGAGGATCTGAGGACGCTATTAGAGAAGATAGAGGAGATGTGGAATGGAATAAACGACACACATGCAAGGGATCTAGCAACACTACTGCTCAGAATTGAAGAGCTTCAGGCATATCTGGACGGGAGGCTCAATCTGACGAGGGAGGAGCTGATTAACAAGACGGAAGAGATGTGGGACAGCTTTAACCAGACCCTATCATATGTGCTGAACACCATCCAGACAAGACTGAATGAACTAGAAGGGAACATGGAGGACAACTTCACGGCGATGAGAGAGTACATAGCGCTGAGAATGGATCAATTGACCATATATCTTGGGATTGTCAACGCAACGCTCCACTATCATCTCTCTGAGATTGAAGATGAGATGGAGGAATTCCGTGAGGTGACTTTGGAGAATCTAACGGCGATAATGGGATACCTTCATGACTTGTGGCAGAACAACACAGAGGGGAGAGAAGAGATCCTGAATGCAATAGAGGCCAGCAACGAACTTATGAGAAATCTCAACACCCAATCCATGAACGAATTGAGAATGAGGCTTACGGAGATAATGGTGTACCTGGATGGGTTCAACACGAGTGAGGGAAGAAGGCACGCAGAGATGCTTCAGAGTTTGATAAACAAACTTGATGAGGTGAACAGCTCTGTACAAAGCCATCTTGACGATATTGATGCAACTCTTGTGGCGTTGCAGAAACTTGACAGAATAATCGGCGACATTGAGAATGTGGATAAAAGAGTGGTGGAGTCTAAGAAGGATTTGAAAGAGAACGACAGCACCATAAAGCTGTATAACCTGATACTGATCATCCTCCTCCTGGTGGTAATTGTATTGGAGGTTCTTATCTATATGAAGAAAGGCGGGGAGGGGGAGACTAAAGTGATAGAGAGGGACGTTATAAAGGAGGTGGGTGGTGGGAAGG
>JAGHBW010000009.1 GCA_021160765.1 Thermoplasmata archaeon | reverse complement strand
TGTGAAAAGTGGTGTAAACCTCGCCTCCCGGGTATGACAAAGCCGCCCTGAAATATCTAAGGTCTGGCTGGACCTCAGGAAGCTCTCTGAAGACCGGCGATGGACCTTTTATTGTAATAGGTGAGCTTCCCGGTACAAACATGCCCTCCAAACTCACATCCCTTCTGTCCTGCGTTACCCTCAAACCGCCATCCCCCCCCTCAAGCTCCCTTATCAATCTCAGCCGAAGCCCATCTCTTTGAATAACTGACTCCCCTCTACCTTCAAGCGTCATATCAAATATTATATAACCCTCTGAAGGCCAGAGAAAGGAAAAGGATATCCTTATACGCACTATGATCTCAGATGGTGACGTCTTTTGTTCTCCTGAAAGAGACGCATTGAGAAGGTCCGGGGGACCGTGGATGCTCAACCCACCCGCAGGTGTCCAGTTCAGAACCACCCCTCCACTCCATCCGGAAGTCTGCCTTATATCTACATAAAGTGAGGTTATGTTCTCCGTTCCCTTAGTGGAATAAAGAGAGACAATGAGTGTCAAGTATTGAGAAGGAACAGTCGCTGCACCATTCCCTAAAAGATACGTGCCAAGGAGTTCTACGTCTCTAATCCTCAAGGTGGAGGTGGGCACAATCTCAATCTCGCCTGACTCCATACGGGTATTGTTGGGTCCATCAGCTCCGTAAGACCCTATAAAGAGGAGACCGTTGTGGAAAACAGCATCAGAGCCACAGCCATCATAGAGATCAACACCCCTTATTCGGTAAACCTCCATTTCATTAAGTTCCTTATCCTTGGGACCACCACGGTATATGGAGGATGAATAAACTATTGCAATCTCACCGTACATCTCCCCATCTACCCTGTATGCTGGCCTAAGAAGGGCCAATTCGTCACTGCCGTCTGAGTCAATGTCAAAGGAGGCAAGTCGTTTAAGAGGAGCCTCGCTCTCATCCCCGAATATCCTGAGGAAATAGACCGATTCAACAGATTGCTCTCTTCCAAAATAGCCCCTCTCCCTCCCCCTGATAAGATATACAGCACCCACCTTTTCCCCCGTTGAATTTTTCTCCCCCGGGGAGGATACTGCTAGAAGAGGATATGGGTTCCCATAAATGGATAACCCCACCATGTCCTCCCCCAGTCGCATGCCCACTTTTGAGCCCTCTATTAGCACATCAGCGATTGTTGTGTTTATTGTTGAGAGGTTTTTAAAAGAGGAATTGCCGTAGAAGATGTAAATTGCACCAGACTCTGTAGTTCCCATGCTGTAGCGGGGGCTACCTACAATTATATCATCCAGACCGTCAGAATCCATGTCCAGAGCCAAAACTGCAGCACCAAAGAACTCCTCAGAATCTGAAGGCTTGATTGTGAGGTATTTTTGTGCAGGCCATGAGGTGTTTCCCCACAGCACGTGAACCCGCTGGGCATAGGGCTGAGAGAATATGAGGTCCTCTATCCCATCACCGTCCACATCCCCCGAGGAGAGATCCCAGCCCAGTAGAAAGTTTTCCTCTGGTGCTTTGTTAGCCCAGATTGCGAGAACCCCTCCACCGAAGAACTCTGTAAAGGAGAGTGTGAAGTAGCCGCCCATATACACGGGGGGAAGATCTATTCTACCCCCATATATTGAGGGGTCCCCACCAGTAATTATGTAGATCGCCCCCGCAACAGGGGTAGAAGGGGCACCAATTACCAACTCATCGCATCCGTCACCGTTTAGATCTGCGAATAAGAGGCTTTCCCCGATTCTCCCACCCTCAATTCCACCATATACTGCAAGATCCGGGGTTGCGTTTGAAAGATCTATTCCGTCCATCGGAAGCGGTCCGAGAAGGAGAAATACCGCACCGGTGTGGTGGCTCCCCTGGCTCACATATATGGCAGAAAATGCTAGATCCTTCACTCCATCTCCGTTGAAGTCCCCCTTTGCAATCCTGTATCCTGCGCCGTAATTGATAGCTGGCGGATAGATCACCCCACTTCTAACCTCTTCCATACTGTGAACACCATAGGGGTTAGCCACAGGATCTGGGGAGGAGTGCACAGACTGTATTGTTCGGCTTTCTGCTCCTCCCACAACATCCATCCCATGAAGTGGCCAGACCGCTACGATGGAAAGTGTTAGCAGAAGTGTCGCCACCCAGCAAATACCACCTCTCATGTCAGAACACCCCTAGTCTGGTACTGGGTGGAATAAGGCTTCCATCGGTATAAATAGATTTTCCCCAGAGGTGTCTTTTCAACCTCTGTTTCTTTTCGCTATCTCAAAATCAATGAAGTCTGAATGAAATACTATTGTTGCCTCTGGGGACCTACCGCCCTTTAACAAATCCCCTTCCCTAGAGTGTGCAGCTACAATGTGGGCCAATTCCTCACTACCACCCATCTCAAGAATCAGTGCTGCACCGCTTATTGGATGTCTTAGAAGTTTTCCACATTTTGACACCACCACCCCACCATCACTCTTCTCATACTCCAGAAGCTTTCCAACATCATGGAGAAGAGCGCCAGCTATCAGTAAATCAAGATCTACATCATTCCTCCTCTCGCCCACAGCGGCGGCCATTTCAGTGACCCGTCTTGTGTGCTCCAGTAGATCATAGGGAGCAGGGTTTATCAGAAGAGTAAATGGAATCCCCTCAAGGCTCTCCCACTCACCCCGCCTTGCAGCCTCCACCCAAACGCGTACCACGAATTCCCTCAGATTGTCATCTCCAATCTTCCCAAGCTGTGGAAATGCCTCCCGAATGGTGCTCTCATCCACTACCATACGAACCCACCTCAAAGAGTTTCATCAACGATTTTCATTAGCTCCCTCTGAAGCTCCTCTGATAACTCTTTCTTCATGTCCTCAGGGATTGTAGAGAGAGCGAGCTTGGTTCCCGCTTTAGCCAGAATAACGCCCCCCAGGATCTCCCTGAGTTTACCCTCATAATAAATGGTGAAACCCTTCTTGAACTCCTCTTTTAATTCTGGATCGCTCTCTATCCTTCTCCTCAAATGCTCCTTTATCTCGTCCTTTATAAGCTCTCTTACGGCCTCCAGAAAGAGTGTTTCGTCTCCCAAAATCTGCTTTATGCTCCCTTTTAGAAGTGCCGCCACATCCAGTTCCTCTTCAGTCATTTTCTCACCACTTCTATATTCCCCCACATGTATAAAAACCTGATTAATGGAGAGCGGGTATTGGATGTAGTTAGGGAAACACTATTCTCTTGGCAGCATCCACAATTATTTTTCCGTGTAGAAAACTTCCATACCGTTCATTCAGTATTCCCACGAGCCTCCCATAGTCCCCTCTCTTAACCTCTTCCACAAGGTCCCTATGGCTCGTAAGGACCTCTTTAACCGCCCTTACAATCTCTTCATTGCTTATGTCCCGCTTACCCATCCTTTTCAAGACCTCTTCTATGCTCTCCCCTTCCCTCATGGTTTGAAAGACCCCCTCCACTATTTTTCTCGGCACCTCCCCCGCCTGAACCATCTTTGCCAGCTTTAGAATCTCAGATGGAGGAAACTCCAGTAGATTTATACCCTCCCTTCTAAGCTCCCTGGGGAGGTCATAGGTGAAGGAGAGCGCCAAGGAGGGCTTTACTCCCTCCTCTATAAGCATCTCAAATAGTTTGTAATGCGGAGAGACCACCAGCCTCCTCACCTTGTTCTCATCAAGTCCCATGTTGATTAACCTCTCCTCCACCTCCCATAGTGGAACCTTTGGAACCAGGGACCTTGCCTTCTCAACCATATCATCCCTTATTTCAATGGGCGGCATGTCCGTATCTGGATACATCCTGTCCGGCCCCGGGAGAAGTCTTTCAAATGTTGTCTCACCGGGAGAGATCACCTGTCTGGTTTCGCTGGGAACCCCCTCCATCGCCTCCTTCGCCCTGATGTATATCTCTTCCACTGCGGTTTTGGTGTCCTCCGGAGGCCCCCAGACGATAACAAATGAATCATTCTTTCCCGCCCCGAGTCTCTTTCCGACCTCCTCCATGTCCTTCTGTGTGACCCCTCCAACGGGCTCTTCCTCATTTGTTAATATGTTCTTTTCCCAATCCAGACATGCAATCACCCGCACCCTTCCCGCAAGTTCATCTGCAAATGTTCTAGTGCCGTGTGTCACCCTGTTTAGGATACCCTTAAATCCTGGAAGGAGAACAGCTCTTATCTCATTGTCCCCACCCTCCTGGACATTTTCCGGGAAGGCGTCATTGAAAAGCTCCACATGCCTCCCGGCAAATATGTCGGTCACCTCCACCGTCACCATTGTTGAGAATTCCACAGTGTCCCATTCCTCAGGCTTGAGCCCCCTTGAAAGAAGTTCATCCCTTATCTCAAGGAGGCTTTTCTGCCTTATCGCCTCCCCTGCAACTAGGCTTCCGATCCATTTAAGCTTTGAAACCCCTTTGATCTCAACCCTCTCACCACCACGAATTGAAACATTAACGTCTTGTCTTACAGACCCCGCCCCTCTCCTTACTAACCCCGTAAATCTCAGAATTCTTCCTAAAAGACCCGCAATCTCCTCCGCCTCCCTCGGTGTATGAGCGTCTGGCTCCGTGATCACCTCCACAAGAGGTATGGAAAGCCGGTCTGTTCTGAAGACAATGTCATGCCTCTTGTCTTCAATCTCTCTGCAGGCGTCCTCCTCAACTGTAAGAAGTCTTATTCCAATGTGTCTTCCTTTGTATGGCACTTTGCCGCCAACACCCACTATAGCGGTTCTCTGAAAACCTGTTGGGATGGACCCATCAAGATATTGCTTTCGGGAAACGTGAACTTCGTCCACAAGTGAGCAGCCAAGGGTAAGACTAATAGCCATCGCTGAGACTAGCGACTTTTCATCCATTTCAAAAGGTGGTGTGTCGTCAATCTCGTAAGTGCAGGTGGTGTCCTTGTATATTTGATAATAAATGTTTTTCTTCGTTTTGAACTCCATCAAGGCTGTCCTATCATATGTCCCCATCTCCGAGAGAGTGGGACGCATATGACGGAGAATCACATAATCTGGCTCATCGTTCCGGAGCACCGGAGGACAGCGGCAGAAAAGCTTTCTGTCGCTCTTCACCTGCTGGTGTATCTCAAAGCCGACCTTGAGTCCAAGGGATCTGAAGAACTCCTCGTCCTGGTTCATTGGATCACCTACACAAGGGATGCCACTAAAACAGGAATTTGTATAAAAAGACTTGTCCCAACCAATGAAACGCTACCATAAACTGCAGAGCAGAACCAATAAAAAGTTATATAGATGGGGGACTATCCCTTTTGAAAGTCTTTTTCCACCCGTCCTTGCATCCAGGTGGAGGTGATAAATTTGCAGAGACGAGTTGCAATCGCCTGTGTGTTTGTACTTCTGATCGTTCCCTACCTTTCCACCCTCGTTCCCACCACTGGGGAGAGGGGCAGGGGAGAACAAAAAGACCTCCTAATAGACTCCTTCTCTAATGGGGAGAGAACCATAACTCTAAACCTTACAGAGAGCAAGTATTATTCAACAAAGGCAAAATTCTCAATACCAAACAACTCCACCATACACAACGCCACTTTCAGAATAACCGCCTTTCCCAACGAGCGGGGTTCTTATCCAAAATGGATAAAGCTTGACGTGGGCGACGATGGCACTTCCGACTGGATGTTCCGGGGAAGGGGCTATGGCTCATTTGGCAATCAGACGGTTTTCTCCGACGACACTAAAGAGAAGTTCGTACAGCTCTCTTCCCCAGGGTGGGACACTAGTGTAAAGTTCTACCTACCCAGGAACGCTACAATTGATAGCGCAACAATGACCGTTGAGGGACGGCGCAACATTATATCCGTAACTAGAAGATGGTCCTCGTACACCTGGGGACCGTATGAACCCTTTTCCGGCTCCTATTACAACGCAATGAGGTTTCAAACGGTCTTCCCCAGAAGCGCAATAAACAGGGCTGGATACATTGATAAAATATATTTCAATGTCGTCTCCTTCCCCTCAACCACACCCAGGTACAATAACTTCAAGGTTTATCTCGCTAACACCACTAAATCCTCACTCTCCAGCACCTTTTCCTCAAATTATCACGGCAATCTGGTCCTTGTTTACTCTGTTTCTTCATTCAGGCCCACCAACCAAAATGGCTGGATACCAATTGATATAGACGACATATTTTATTTCAACAACACAGAGAACCTCCTGGTAGAGATTAGGTGGTCTGGCGATAACGGCCAGAACATTCGCATGGGGTTTGGCTATGGATCTCCGAATCGTCCAACAGTGTATGCTAGTTCTACCACCGCCACATCTGGCTCAACCACCACATACAAATATAACTTCAAGATAGACTTCCTTGGCGAATTTCCTCACAATGCAGTTGTTGATTTCGGCAATGACGGTGTGAAAGAGCTCACCGTGCCCGGGAAATTCAATACAACCCATGTTTTTGATCTTAAAGATACCCTAATTAACCTCCTGAACAACCCTCCAGATCTCAAGAAAGACGATTACGGTAATGACCTGGTTCCCGTGGTTATAAACCTCTCCTCAGATACGCAAGGGGCATTTTTATTAAGGGATCTCAGGGTTTATTACAGCTACATTGCCACTGTGGACAAAGTGGACAACGGCAGATTGGTGAATGTGATAAGGTCCCTTGTGCCCTCATGGCCCAATGAGGGAACCACCATCATACCGATCAACGTTACCATTGGAGGTGCGGGGAAGATATGGCTTGGAGATGTCAAAATAGCCATAACACTTCCAAATTATCCGCCAGAATTCCGACCAATCCCGTCCAATTTCACTCTCTACGAGGATACTTCGGTGGACAGACTCATTGATCTCTCTAAATACGTAACAGACGATTTAGATCCGCCGGAAAGTCTATTATATCTTGTACAGGAGAACACAGCAAAGGAAAACCTCAGGGTGTACATCTCCGATGGGCACTATTTGGGTGTGGACGCCACATATAAAGAGAATTGGAACGGTGTTGCTAGGGTCAAGGTTTCCGCTACGGACAGCGGGGGCAAATATGCGTTCTCCAACGTTTTTGAAATAACAGTATTAGCAGTTAATGATGAGCCCGTTGCTACAGATAAGAATTTTGACCAAATATTCTTTGATGAAGATGGGCCTGCAAAGAAGATCATACTTGACCCCCATGGAAGCGGCTATTTTTATGACGTTGAAGGGGACCGGCTTTATTACCACTTTGAGCCGATCACAGAGGGTGCTGACAATTACCTTACCTGGAATATTGAGATGGGAGATAACAATTACACTACAATCACCCTCAAACCTCTCCCTGATAAAAATACAGAAGGGATAGGCCCCATACTATTCAGACTCTGGGCAGACGATGACGAGGAATTTAACCTCACCTCAAATCCGCATAAGGACCTTGAAGTCTTCATTGAAAGCGTTCCTGACCCACCTAAATGGGCCGAGATACCCGCTCTTACAATAGATGAAGACAGCGGAAAAACCCTCTGGTTCAAGTTAAACGACGTTTTAACAGACGTTGACACTCCCTTTGACTCACTCACAGTATCTGTCATCTCCGTTTCCACAAACCGTGTCAGGGTAACTATTGAAAACGGAACGGAGGTATATCTCTGCCCCGAGAAAAACTTTGAAGGGAACGGCACCGCAACTTTCAGGGCACAGGACGATGAGAACACCGTTCAGGCGGTGGGCGAATTTCACATCCTTCCCGTGAATGACCCCCCTGTTGTCAAGATCACAGCACCAGAGGACGGAACAGAGTTCAGCGGCATCATAACGATTACCGGGACAGCATCTGACGTGGATGGTGAGATCCAATTCATAGAGGTGAAGATTGATAATGGTGATTGGATGCGGAGAGGGGTCTCCGGGACAACTACGTGGACGTTTTCTACCGATTCCTCCACATTAACCTCAGGAGTGCACACAATATGGGTTAGAGCCTACGACGGAGAAGATTTCTCCACCCCTGTTCCTGTTAGGATTATAGTTGTAAGCGGTAGTGGTGGTGGCGGTAGTGCTCCACCAACGGTAAGTATAACATACCCGAAAAATGGTGATGAGGTCTATGGTACTATCGTCATTTATGGAACTGCCAATGATGACCGGGGGGTGGTGGCGGTTCAAATAAAGATTGGTGATTCAGATTGGATAAATGCATCTGTCAACGAAACAATGTGGAATTACAAATGGATCACGACACACCTCCCAGAAACGTATGACAAAGAGATACCAATAGTAATTTCTGTGAGAGCATGGGATGGCACTCAGTTTTCTGAAGTGGTGAGTGTCAGAGTGTTTGTAAACAACCATGACACTGATGGAGATGGATTACCAAACCGCTGGGAGGAGGAGAACGGTCTTGATCCCTATAACCCCACAGACGCACAAGAGGACAAAGATGGAGATGGCTATACCAACGAAGAGGAGTATAAAGCAAAGACTGATCCTCAGGATGCAAACTCCTATCCGGGAAAGGCGAAGAAGAAAGGGTTGCCGCTAATTTGGATTGCCCTGGGGGTCCTTGTGTTTGTTGTTCTACTTGCAGTGTTAATGGTTGTCAGAAGGAAGGGGGAGAAGGAGGAAG
>JAGHBW010000202.1 GCA_021160765.1 Thermoplasmata archaeon | reverse complement strand
GGAAGGAGTATTTCAAATAAGCACTCCAGGAGAGTTCAAGCGTAAATGGGGGTATATCTGTGAAGAAATGGTCTTCCATAATTATGGTACTGGGGCTTTTGACCCTGGTTGGACTAAACGCCCTCCCCATCTCATCTGCGGAGAGAGGGCTGGAGATATCAATAGAGAACGTTTATCTGAAGAATGCTCCCCAGGGGCCCAGCGGTGAATATCCCGTGGGAGAGCACATAATTGTTGTTGTGGTGAAGAACACTGGAGATGAGGTGGTGGACTACGTCCATTTTAACGTGACCGTGACAAACTCCACCGGAGGAGCTGTTTACAGCCATCTCAAAAACTCCTCAATAGCCTCATTTGTCCCCACAGTGTGGGTTAGCATAGAATTCCCTGGATTTCAGGCAGATGAGGGCTCCTACACCATACACGTCAATGCAACCGCTTTCAACTCCTCCCTTGGCCACCGTTTCACCGTATTCTCCGATGTTCCGATTGTCGTGAGGGACTATCCCAATCTCGCCCTAAAAGTTCTCTCTCCCGAGGAGGGGGAAACAATAGCGTTGGGCGACCCGGTTCACATATCACTGAACGTGTCCAACAGTGGAAACGTACCTTTAACTGGTCCGTATGAAATCAGTGTTTCCATCACGGACCTTTTCCACGGCCAGGAGTACTATTCGGAGAAGGTTAATGCACTGCAGGGAAGGACTCTGAACCCGGGTGAACAGACGGAGATAGTATTCCCCACATTCACACCCTCAAAAGCCACAACTTATGTGCTCACCGCCGCCGGCAACTTTTCTGACATGCTCTCTTCAGATGACACGGACATGATAACCTTCCAGATACAGTGGATCAGCAGACCCTCCATAAAGGGGTACGTCCTCTCCAGCGAGAGGGAGCCCATCCCCGGAGCTACTGTAATGGCCATAAGCGAGGAGAACATCACATACACAAACACAACGGATAGCGAAGGATATTACGAGCTTTGGGACCTCCCAGAGGGAAATTATACGATAGTGGCCAATGCCCACTGGTACGCTCAAAAGACGTTCACCGGCGTATCCATATCCCCCATCTTCAGAGGTATGTTCAACATTACATTGAGAGCACGGGATGTTGGGGATATAGAGGGATATGTGAAGGATACATACGGGGAGCCTGTGGTGGGTGCTCTGGTGGAGGTTGTGGGATACCCAATAAACACAACAACTAACGAGGATGGATACTACCTGCTCCCAGACGTTCAGACAGGGTACCAGCTTGTTCAGGTCTCCGCCTCAGGCTACAGGGATCAAATACTATCAACAACCGTTCTCTACCATCAGGTAGTGACGCTCAACTTCACCATGGAGGAAGTCGTTCCCTTCACAATCTCCGTCACCCCTGAAAACGGCTCCCATAACGTCTCTGTGGTTGATCCTGTAGTTATAGAATTCTCCGTAGAGATGAACTCCACAACAGTGAACAGCACAAGTCTCTTCCTTATGAAAGAAGGGGGTTTTGTGGTTGAATGTAATTATACCTGGGAGAACAATCACAAAATACTGTTCCTACAACCTGTGAGAAACCTGGATTACGGTACACACTATATCGTTGTGATCATGCCCACCATACAGGACAAGGAAGGGAGGGAGCCCCTCAAAGAGACTCTTAGGTATCACTTCTGGACAGTAAGCCAGCCAGTTCAGGTTGTTGACACCTATCCACCGAGAGGGCAGGCCAATGTGCCCCTCACTGTTACCCTCTGGGCTGTCTTCTCAGAAGATATGGACCCAACCACAATAAACGAGAATACTGTAAAGCTCTCCTACGGTAGCGGCTTCTACGTCCCCTGCACTGTTCAATACATAGCCAAGGACAGAAAGGTTGTAATAACACCCCAGGTTGACCTTCAGCCTCAGACCACCTATTCTGTAATCCTGAGAGAGGAGATAAAATCCCTCTCTGGGGCACCCTTCAACGGATATGTGTGGGACTTCACAACGGTCGCAAGACCTTCCGGCGGCACCGTTAGAGGAACAGTAACAGATCCAGGTAACCTTCCCATCTCCGGCGCAACTGTGGAGCTGTCGGACAACAGAGGCTTTTATAAGCAGACAACCACCGACCCGCAGGGAAGGTTTGAGTTCCAGAACGTAGCCCCGGGGCAGTACACTGTGACCATAACATATGCCAACTACAAGAAGGTGGAGAAGAGTATAACGGTCACAGCGGGGCAGACCACTGACCTTGGAGTGGTTACTCTTGAAAGAGAGAAAGAGGTGGCAAAAGTGAACTGGACCTATGTTGGATTAGCTCTTTTGGTCATCGTAATCATAGTAATATTGTACGCTGTTTTGAGAAGGCCAAGGGAAGAGTACTACGGGGAGGAATACGGCGCTCCTGCCCGTGGGCCATCCTACCGCCCAGCACCCCCAAGGCCGGGCATCCCTGGAGCCGTGACCCCACCAACAACACCTGTGGTCAGAGAGATGTATGGTGGAGAGGCGTACACGGGCGCAGAGGAGTTCGCCTGCCCCGTATGCGGCAGCCCGGTTAGCCTCATGGACACCCATTGCCCCGTATGCGGTGCAGAGTTTGAGCCTGATGTCGTAGTATGTCCGGAGTGCAACTCAACCATACCCGCAGACGCAAAGGTCTGCCCCGTATGCGGAACGGAGTTTGGAGAGGAGGGTGAAGAGGAGGTAGAAGTACTACCACCGGAGGATTTTGAGATTGAGGAGGTTGAGGAGGAGCTTCCAGAAGAGCTTCTTGAGGAGGAGATGGGTGAAGAGGAGGAGGGGGAAGAGGAAGAAGAGACTGAGGAGGAAGGAAGGGGACTATCCAGGGGTGGATGGAGGTAATAATCCTCAATCTTCCTCCTCTATTTTTAGCTCCCAGGTTAATTCCGCCACCTGCCTGACCATTGCTGAGATCGGGCAGTACCTATCCTGGGAGAGGGTTATGGCCTTAAGGAGCTTCTCCTTTGGCAGGGCCTTTCCCTTGAAACGGTAGGTTATGTGAACCTTGGTGTAAACCTTCGGGTGCTCACTGGCCCTCTCACCATCCACATCAATTTCAAACGAGGTGTACTTCACCCCCATCTTTCTCAGTATAGCAGCAACATCCATACCGGTGCAGGAACCCAATGCGACTAGAAAGGCCTCCATGGGACGAATGCCAGCCATGTACCCGCCGAACTTCTCCTCCCCATCCAACGCTATCCAGTGGTTTGAATCCCCTCTACCAACGAATACCAGTCCCTTCACATTTATTAGGTGTGCGCTCGTCACTTCAATCACCGGGAGAGAAGAAAAGAGGCTTCTATAAATATCATTTCCCCAAACAAAGATAGATTTTTATCACCCTTTAACCCTTCAGTGGCCTGGAGGTGATTGATGTGGTCATAGCAGAAATCTCCGTTGCACCCCTCACCGAGGGGGTCAGCGTCTCTAAATATGTGAAGGCCGCCTACAGGGCACTTGAGAACACCGGCCTTAAGATTCAACTTACCCCCATGGCGACCATAATAGAGGCGGACACCGTGGAGGAGATATTTGACGCAGCACTGAAGGCCCACAGGGCTGTGGTTGAGATGGGGGCAAAGAGGATCATAACCTACCTCAAAATTGACGACAGGAGGGACAAAAAGGTAAAGATGGAGGATAAGATAGAAAGCGTCATCGGAAAGTGATGGAAACCTTTTAAAGGGTGGTCAATCTAAATTATTCTCATGTGGCGCCAAGCATTCATTTTCATTTCTCTTTTTGTGCTCTTCTGTGCCCCGGGGACGCTAGCGGATATAAAAGAGGCCAGGATATCCGACGTCAAAGATACGCTCCTGGACAGAAATTCTGATGGGTACGTTGAAGCCCTACGAATATCGGTGGGTATTGACGTTTATATGGAGGGCGACTACCGGATAGTGGCTGATCTGGGACCTCCTGAGTCCAGAATATACAGCTACTCTGAAGAGAGGGCTCTTGATCCGGGACATCATCTGCTCTACGTGGATTTCCCCTCCCAGGAGCTTTACTCAAAGGGGCTTTATGGCTCCATTCGGGTACATGTATCACTTTTTTCCTCCGGGGATTTTGTGGATGAGACCAACTACACCACATCATACATAGAGAGGGATGCGCTGACACCCCCACCACCCCATCAGTATTCTGAGACAAAGGTATCCCTCTCTGAAGGATTAGTTACGCTTTATAATGACCTTATCTCAGTCAGCCTGAACACCACCAGGGCCATAGTGAAGGTTGGATACACAGAGGCACCCACTCACAGCATGGTTCTGACATTCCAATCTCTTGAGATACTTGAGGACAATGGAGATGGAACACCTGGGGAGGGGGATCAGGTTATAGTGGAGGGCTCCCTGAAAGACACTGTCTGGGAGCTCAACTCAAGGTTTGGAGATTACTATCTGGGAGAGCTGACAGGGATCGTTCCGCTTCTCGGACCGGGAGGAGTCCAGCTCGCACTGGCTCAGGTGTCAATATCCTTCAGCAGCAGGAATCTTACAGAGCACGGCTACTTTCTCCCCCTGAAAACCAACATTGACATAATCGGGGAGGTTGAGGGGGATTTTATCTCCTTCTCCCTAAGCGTTGCCATGCCCCGGGGGTACTCATTGAAGCCTGTTGAGGGGGAGGACTTTTATGAGTTCAGCGCAAGTGATGGGGGGAGGGAATTTCTGGCGGTGGAGAAGGAGGGAGGACTTCAGGCATCCCTTGATGAAAATAGAGTATACGTGTATTTCCCTTGGAGAGAAAGCAGCTCCCTCACCCTCACAACTGGTGTTGATCCAACATCAATTCCCAGCGTTGGAAAGGCAGGGGAGTACCTCAAAAATAAGGCAGGGGTCATGGTGGCGGGGGTTCTGATAGCCTTCTCCGCTGTGGCCGCCACAATCGCCCTTCAGTGGGTGAGGAGCAGGAGGGGGTGATGAAATGAGCCTTCTCTCAACATCTGTGGACCTCCTCATAGGGATTTTCGCAGTCATCTCAGGCACCCTCACCGTAATAGGCTTCCTCTCCTACTGGAGGAGCGGTTCAAAGAGAATACTGCTCGTTTCAATAGCATTTCTTCTCTTCTTTCTTAAGGGAATTGCACTTGTGGTGGGGCTTTACCTTTTAAAGGAGCCAATCTTCCTGATCCCCACCCGCTTCGGGAAGGGTTTTGCCATCTTAATGGCTATGGATTCCCTGGCCCTCCTGACGCTATATTTCGCTCTCTTCCGCCGGAGGTAGGGTGGGAATGGTGAAAGAGGGCCCTCTGGAGCTTGAAACCCGAAAGAGAATCTATCAGTATATTTTGAGGAATCCAGGGGCTCACATGAGGAAGATCGCAAGAGACCTTAAGATGAACCCAGCTGCGGTGGAGTACCATCTGAGGCTACTTGTGAGGGATGATCTTATTGCCGGGAGGGAGGAGGGGAGGTACAAAAGGTATTACGCAGAGGGGAAGGTTGGATCTGAAGATAAAAAAATCCTATCTGTCTTGAGACAGGATGTGCCCAGAAAAGCTGTCCTTCATCTTCTTAAAGAGGGTGAAGCAACTGCAGGTGAGCTTGCAGAGGTGTGCGGCGTCTCCCCGGGGACACTGTCATTCCACCTGAAGAAGCTCAGCAGGGCTGGTGCGGTCAGCATTGAGAAGAAGGGGAGGCAGAGGATCGTCCGCCTGACAGACCCGAGAAGGGTTGCAAGGCTTCTGATCATGTACAGAGAGAGCTTCACTGATTCTCTGGTGGACTCCTTCGTTGAAACCTGGGAGGAGCTGGGGTTGCAGTTCCCCTGAAAAGGTGCACAACAAACAGGACTATGGGTATCAGGACAGCAACGAGTGCGGTGAAACAAATAAAGACACTGCCGGATGTTGTTTCCCTATTACCCTCATACCACATCTCCCCACCACTCTTCTCCTCAGATCCAGAAGCAACCTTTACTTCAACAACGTGACTTAATTTACTCTCCCCGTAGTCGTTCACAGCCGTTATAGCGTAGTAATAGACAGCTCCAGCCTCAACGTCGTTATCAACAAACCCCTCAATCTCCCCAATAACCACGGCGGCAAGTTCAAGATCGTCCGGCCTGCTTCCTTTGTAAACTCTATACTCTTTTATTTCACTCTGTTCGTCCACACAGTATGGTGGGATCCACCTCAGAACCACACAACTTGAGTTGTCAAGAACCGTAAGATCGGGGGGAGGTTGCGGGGGACCTCCCACCACCACCCGCACCGGGAGGGGCATTATGGAAACCCCAGCATCGTTTACAGCTCTTACCGAGTAGAAATAGACATTGCCCACACTCACGTTCTCGTCAAGGTAGAAACATTTATCAACGCTCCTTACGAACTGGAGTAGTGGGGTGTTCTCCCCTCTGTACACCAGGTAGTGCTTCGCAATGCTGTATTCCCCCGCGTTGGACCACCTTATCAACACACCATGGTTCACCTGCAAGGCTGTAATGTTCACCGGAGGTGCTGGAGGACCGATTTGAGTTGCTGAAACCTCTGAAGAGGCTGTGGATTCCCCAGCGATGTTCACCGCCGTCACATAATAAGAATATTTGATACCGTTCTCAACACAATCATCCTTTAATGAGGTCCTCTCTCCCGATACTACTTTGTAAAGGACATACCCCCCATCCTCCACCTGGCGGTATATTCTGTAGTAATGAACTTCATCTCCCCCAAGATCGGAAGGTGGGAGCCAGGATAAGTGAAGACCTCTGTTTAACTGCCTTAAAGTAAGGTTCCTAGGGGAGGAGGGGGGACGAATAACGGTGACCTCAACACTCCTTGTAGGTGGCGATTCTCCCCTGCTGTTTACCGCCGTTACATAAT
>JAGHBW010000242.1 GCA_021160765.1 Thermoplasmata archaeon | reverse complement strand
TGAAGGAGTTTATCAGGGAGATGTCTGAGGAGGTGCTTAAGTGAACTACATACTCATTGAAGGGGTCAGGAAGAGGTTTGGGAAAAAGGAGGTTTTGAGAGGTGTAAATTTAACGGTGGAGAGGGGGGAGGTGCTCTCTCTTGTGGGTCCTTCCGGATCTGGAAAATCAACCCTATTGAAGTGCATAAACCGTCTGCTTGAGATAGACTCCGGCAGAATTGTGGTGGGTGGGCGGGACATAAGGGAGGTTAACCCCGTTGAACTCAGAAGAGAGGTGGTCCTTGTCCCTCAGAACAGCGTTATGTTTCCGGGAAGCGTTCTTGAGAATGTGATGATGCCCCTTCTAGCTCAGGGTATAAATGATGAAGAGAGGGCCATCAAGGCGCTGAAGGACGCAGAACTAACCGAGGAGTTTCTTAAAATGAACGCTGAGAAGCTCTCCGGGGGTGAGAAGAAGAGGGTAGCACTGGCTAGAGCTATAGCGCTTGAACCTAAGGCGCTTCTTTTAGACGAGCCCACAGCTGGTGTTGACCCGAAGAGGGTGAGGGCGATTGAGGAGACCATCCTGAAGATGGTTAAGGGAAGGGGCATAACAGTCATCTGGGTGACGCATGACACCTCCCAGGCCCTGAGGGTCGGGGACCGAATAGCGTCAATAAAGAAAGGGAAGGTGCTTAAAGTGGGAAGAAGAGATGAGTTCCAATGGGAGGGGGTATATTGAGCGGAATACCTTACACAGCGGAGGAGGCCCTCATCAGGATGGCTCTTGTGGCCGTCCTGATAGTAATAGCGACACTTCTTTTGAGGATAAAGAGGATCGGGATGGAGAAGGAGTATCTTTACGCCCTCCTCAAGGGTGGGGTACAGATCTTCGCCCTGGCGATATTTCTGACATACCTCTTCTCCTCCCCCATCTGGTACCTGTTGATATGGATACTCCTTCTGGCCATGGTTGTGGTTGGAGGTAGAACATCTGCCAAAAGGGCCACGGGGCTTCCAAAAGCGGAATCCGTCACCACCCCCAGCATACTAGCCGGTGCGGTCACCGTAATCACAATACTGGTCCTCTCCGGTGCGATGCCACTTGCACCCCAATTCATAATACCCCTCTCAGGTATGGTCTTTGGGAACTCCATGACCATCTGCTCCCTGACAGTTGAGAGGTTCCTAAGGGAGATGAAACTTGGACGGGAGAGGATTGAGACCGCCCTCTCCCTGGGGATCCCGTCCAGGATGGCCATGGAGAGCTACGGCAGAGAGGCAGTTAAAGCGGCCATTATGCCCACAGTGGACAGACTTAAGACCCTTGGTGTTATATTCATCCCCGGGGCAATGACTGGGCTCCTTATGGCGGGAACGGACCCCATAGTTGCGGCAGAATATCAGATGATCGTCTATTTCATGATAACCGGTGGGGGGGTCATAACATCTTTAACCGCCGTTTACCTGTTGAGAAAAAGGGTTTTCACGGAGGCTGAGCAACTTGCAGAATGGGTGTGACGTGAGGGAAGAGGCACTCCGGGAGATAGAGAGGATGGAGGAGGTCTTTAGCTCGTTAGAGGGGGAGGGAGGAACGGTTATGAAACTTGCAAGGAGCTACTTTGAGGATTCAAAGTACTTCTTTGAGAGGGGGGAGTATCTGAAGGCCTTTGAGGCTGCGGTGATTTCATGGGCTTATGTGGACGCCCTCCTCCACATGGGGAAAGCCAGATTGCCCAAAGACCTTCTTAAGAACTTCACCGTGGAGGGATAGGATGGAGGCCCTGATAAGGGAGTTCACCGAGGATGACTATACGGGATGTGTGAGGGTGTGGAAGGAGACAAACCTTTACGTCTGGTACATGGACAACAAGAAAGACATTATGGCCTTTCACAGGAGGAATCCAGACCTCTTTCTGGTGGCGGAAGTGGATGGGGAGGTTGTGGGGGCCGTTATGGGCATGTTCTCTGGAAATTTCGCTGTTATATATCATTTAGCAGTCCTTCCAGAGTTTCAGAGGAGGGGGATAGGAAGTGCTCTTCTTAAGGAGATGGAGAGGAGGCTGAAGGAGAGGGGGGCTAGATTTTACATGATCTTCAACCATTCCACCCACTCCCCCGCCCGGGGCTTCTACAGAAAGATGGGATTAAGAAGCGTTGGAGAGTTCAGGGGGCTCTACAAATTACTGAAGAGGGCGGAGGAGGGATGACGCATCACATTTTCATTCATCATAAATATTTAATAGGATGGTGATACGCATGTCGTATTATCTCATATCTGTTTCAAATAAGGAGAACCTCAACCTGTGTGTGAAATATTCTATGGCTGGGTTTACCAACAGCCTTGCAGGTTTCTGGACATACCAGGAGATTGATGTGGGAGATTACATCTCATTCTTGTATGGTGCGAGAGTACATAATTTATACAGGGTTATGAGAAAGGAAGCCTATAGAGATGCAGAGAACCTCCCACCGTGGAAACCCATAACCTTCCGCAGTGGAAGAACCTATTCCTTCCCATTCCGCCTATATCTCAAGCAGGAAAGAGCCTTGAATGAACCCATGGTGAGGGAGGAGTTTTCTTATGTTGCAGAGAACCTCCTTTTAAGGGGTGGGTATCGGAAAACGCACTTTCAGGGAGATACCATAACCTTCTACAATGTATCGTCCATGGGGGAGGTTTTTAATGGAAAAACAGAGGAGTTAAAAATAGAGGGAGAGACATTCATACCCAGAATATTCTTTAACAAAGGAAAAAACACTCCTCCTGAGAGGTTTCATTTCAGTGAACTTATTCTTCAATCGCTTCTCAAAAAATATATAATGCGGGGAGGTGTGTTAAAAAAGATACTGGAAATTTTTTCCCTGAAGGGAGAAGTAAAAGATTTTGAGGTTCTGGGGGAGAAGGCGTTGCCGGAGGGGCATGTTGATATATTGATCAAAAGAAAGCACCCCAACGCCTTCTCGGAAAGAGTGGTAATTGAGGTCAAAACAGGCAAAGCCGGTCCATCTGACAGACTTCAACTGGAGGGATACCTCCGGGAACTGGGAAATGAATGTAGAGGTGGGATATTGATTGGAAAGAATTTTTCAAAAAAACTGTTTTCTGACAGCCTAAAAAAGATAGTTTTGATGCGTTATTATTTTGAAGACATTTCTTTAGATGGTGAATATTCTTTTGAAGAACTGCTCAAGAGCATTCGTCTGGAGGTCATCCGATGACTGAAAAAAAATTGTATATGTTTCTTTCCCCAGAGGGGTGTACTTTTTCCCCCATGGGAGAGGGAACTACAGAGCCAGACGTGGAAAACCTCCAAGTCCTGGGGTGGGAATGGGGAGCTGATGAGAAGAGTGCGTTGAAGACCTTCCTGGAGAGGAATACTCATATTTCTGAACTCTTCTCGGAATACATATGCGTTGAGGTGAAAAGACCCCCAGCGAGGTGGAGAACCTTTCTCTTCTGAGTTGGAGGAGAATCTCCACTCATATCAGATTCTTCTCAACCTGGCTCTGCACTCTTCCACAGTAAACACATTTTATCCTGAGCGGGTTTCTGGATATAACCTTCAACACCGGTTGTATGGGCTCCCTCTGATTTGAGATGCAGTTGGGGTTCTCGCATTTGGCTATCCCCTCAAGAACGTCAGGGATCTGAACCCTGTACTTCTTGACAACGTTGTAGTCCCTAATGATGTTTATGGTGGCCCGGGGGGCGATCAGAGAGATCTTGTTTATCTCCTCCGGTTTCAGCTCCCTCCCCTCTATCTTAACCACATCCTTGAGGGACTCCTTCTTGCTGGTAACGTTCATCGCCACGGAGACCGTATACCCCTCCTCCCCCGTTATACCCAGTATCCTGAGGACTTTCAGCGCGGATCCTGCAGTAATGTGGTCTATAACCGTCCCATCTTTAATGGGGGTTATCTTAAGCTCCTTCATTCTATCACCCCCAGAACCATTGTAAGTATGGCCATTCTCACCGGGACACCGTTGAAGGCCTGTACGAAGTATTTGGCGTGTGGTGTTGAGTCAACCTCTGGGGCTATCTCGTCCACCCGGGGGAGTGGATGAAGAATGATCATTCCCTCCTTTGCGTTTTTAAGGCTTTCCAGCGTCACCCTGTATGACCCTGCAACCTTCATATACTCCTCCTCATCCGGAAACCTCTCCCTCTGTATCCTTGTGACGTATAGAACGTCTGCCTCCTCAATCCCTCTGCCAAGGTCCTCTGTGAGTTCGTACTTCGCACCCAGGGAGTTCAGTTCGTCCAGTATGTATGTGGGCATCTGAATCAGTTCTGGCGCCACCATTATCATCCTGGCACCCAACCGGGCCAGCGCAAGAGAGAGCGAGTGGACAGTCCTCCCATATCTCAGATCCCCCACCAGGGCAACAGTCTTACCCTTAATCGCCCCCAGTTCGCTTTTTATGGTGAAGAGGTCAAGAAGGGTCTGGGTGGGATGCTGGCCTGACCCGTCCCCCCCGTTTATAACAGGTTTTGAGCAGAACTGTGCAGCGAGAGCTGCAGCCCCCTCATTGGGGTGCCTCAAAACGATCACATCAGCGTAAGCCTCGGCCATTCTCACTGTGTCCGCCAGTGTTTCACCCTTTTTGAGGGATGTACCCTCCCTGCCAGATATCGTAAGGACTGACCCTCCAAGCCTGTGCATTGCGGACTCAAAGGAGAGTCGCGTCCTTGTGGATGGTTCAAAGAAGAGAGACGCCAGAACCTTTCCATACAGAAGGTCCGTGGTCTCCTCTCCCCGGGCCACGGGTACCATCTTCTCAGCAACGTCCAGAATCCTGTAGATCTCCTCCTCCTTCAGCTCTTCTATCCTTATGATGTCTCTGCCCTTAAAACTCATGATGAGACCCCTAAATCAAGAGAAGGAAGAGGAAGATATAACCTTAACGACCTCTCATTTGCAATCCCATTGCAAACCATTTATATACGCTTTTGCAATTACATTACACATGCAAGGATACAACCCCTGGTGGGTGGGGGAGGAGGACTTCACCTATCTTGAATGGGTTACATCCCCTGTGAAATGGACCCCCGAAGTTGTGGAGAAGCTCTCCCTCCAGCCCTTCTCACTCAACTTTATATATGGTCCCCGGCAGGTGGGAAAGACTACAGCGATTAAGATTTTAATCCACAGGCTCCTGAAGGAGGTTGATAGAAGAGCAATCTTCTATTATTCCTGTGACGAACTCACGGATTTTAAGGAACTTGGAGCAGTTCTGGACAATTATTTATCCGCCAGAGATGAGTGGGGAATTAAAACCTCCTACATTTTCCTTGACGAGATCACATTCGTGGAGGAGTGGTGGAGAGCGTTAAAATCTAGAATAGACCGGGGGGTCTTTAGAAGAGATGTCCTCACTCTATCTGGCTCCCTTAGCCTTGAGTTAAAAAAGCAGAGAGAGCTTTTTCCAGGGAGAAGGGGGGCAGGGGGTGACTACACACTCCTTCCCCTAAGCTTCAACCAGTATGCCAGAGTAGTGGGTGGGTTGGAGATTGTAAGAGGTGGGGTAGAGGGAATAGATAGAGCTGTCAAGGCCAATACATTATACAGTGATAAACTGAGAGAGCTATTCAAAAAGTTCCTCTCCACCGGCGGCTTTCCTCCTGCCATAAAAGATCTTTATCTATACGGCAGAGTTAGACCCGAAAGTGTGAAGATATACCTGGACTGGATGAAGAGCGACTGGCGGAGAGAAGGAAAGAGCGATAAATACATGAAGGAGGTGCTCTCGTACATTATGAGGGCTAGGGGGACGCCCATCAGCTGGAATGGTATCTCCTCAGAGACGGGAATAAACTCCCCGCACACTGTGAGGTCCTACGTGGAGGTTCTTGAGGGAACGTACGTTGCCATTGTACTGCATCACCTCAAACCAGATTCCAGGGTAGATTACAGGAAGAACAAAAAGATCCACCTCACAGACCCGCTTATATTCCGAGCGGTTTCAACATTCATTGGCAGAGAGGCTGGGGAGGAGTGGATTGTAGAAGCGTTGTTGGCCTCCCACTTGGGCAGATACGGTGATGTCTATCACTGGAGGAATTCAACAGAGGTGGATTCAATCGTCCTTATTGGTGGTGAGCAGATAGGGTTTGAGGTGACCAGGGGAATAAAGAGATGGAGAAAGCCACATCATATTAAAAGAGCGTATCTTCTTGACAGGGAAAACCTTCACCTTTACCTGGCTTCCCTTTAGTTTGCAATCGCATTGCAAACCATTTATATAGGCTTTTGCAACAAGAGTGCAAATCTATTGCTCCGGAAGAATCCCCAGTTTCTTCTCCAGTTCTGCAATTCTTAACCTGGTCTTTAAGACTGTATCCGGGTTCAGGGAGATGGAGTCTATTCCCTCCCTGACCAGGAACTCCGCGAACTCCGGATAGTCTGACGGAGCCTGACCGCATATCCCTATCTTCCTCCCCTTCTCCCTGGCGACCCTGATCACCTGGGATATGAGCCTCTTCACTGCGGGCTCGTTCTCATTGTAGAGGTGGGCAACGAGCTCTGAATCCCTGTCCAGCCCCAGGGTAAGCTGGGTTAGGTCATTGGAGCCTATGGAAAATCCGTCAAAGATCTCAGCGAACTCCTCCGCAGCGATGACGTTGGAGGGGATCTCGGCCATCACGTAGAACTCCAGCCCGTCCTCGCCCTGTTTTAGGCCGTACTCCTCCGCTATCTCAATCACCCTTCTTCCCTCCTCCGGTGTTCTGCAGAAGGGCACCATCACCTTCACGTTCTTAAGACCCATCTCATCCCTGACCTTCTTGATCGCCTTACACTCCAGCCCGAAGGCCTCCTTGAAGTTCGGGTCGTAGTATCTGGATGCTCCCCTCCAGCCGATCATGGGGTTGTGTTCATGAGGTTCGTAGAGGAAGCCTCCTAAGAGATTGGCGTACTCGTTGGTCTTGAAATCGGAGAGCCTAACAATGACATCGTTGGGCCAGAATCCTGCAGCTATTCTGGCAATTCCCTGTGCCAGTTTGTCAATAAAGAACTGTGCTTTGTCCTTATATCCAGCGGTTCTCTCCTCTATCTCCCTCACCAGCTCCTCAAGCCTCTTTATCTCCTCCTCCAGCCCGTAGGAGTAGTTCATCCCTTTAAGCCTCTCTATGTCCTCTTTGATCTTACCAAAGTTCAGCAGTGCATTGGGGTGTATGCCGATATGGGAGTTTATTATGAACTCCTCCCTCGCCAGCCCAACACCGTCGTTGGGTATCTGGCCCTGGACAAAGGCGTTCTCCGGTATCCCCGCATTCATCATGATCTTCGTTCTGGTCCGTGGGATCTTCTCCACATCAATTCTATCCACCCTGTATTTGAGAAGACCTCTGTAAACCCTCCCAACCTCTCCCTCAGCACAGCTCACAGTTACGTCCTCCCCAGTTGTCAGAACCTTTGTGGCGTTCATTGCACCCACTATTGCAGGTATCCCCAGCTCCCTTGATATGATCGCTGCGTGACAGGTCCTTCCACCCTGATCTGTGATTATGGCAGAGGCGATCTTCATTATCGGCTCCCAGTCGGGGTCCGTCATCGTTGTGACCAGAACCTCCCCGGGTTTGAACTCCGTAATTCTATCCACAGATTCAATCACCCTAACCTTCCCCTGACCTATCTTGTCCCCCACCGCCTTGCCCTCCACCAGAACCTCCCCCTTCTCCTCAAGAACGTAGGTCTCAATAACGCTCATCTTCTTCGCGCCGTACACCGTCTCAGGGCGCGCCTGGACTATAAAAAGCTCCCCTGTTCCTATGTTCTCCCCGTCCCCATCCTTGGCCCATTCAATATCCATTGGCTTTCCGTAATGCTCCTCAATGATCACACCCCATCTCGCCAAGGTCAGAATCTCATCGTCGGAGAGGACGTATCTTCTCCTCTCCTCCTCTGTTGTGGGTATATTCTTTACAGGCTCGTTGGGGTCTTCTGAGTATATCATCTTGTACTGTTTCTCGCCAAGGGTTTTGCTGATAATAGGCCGGTAGCCCTCCTTAAGGGTGGGCTTGAATACGTAGAACTCATCGGGGTTCACCTTCCCCTGAACAACGTTCTCACCCAACCCCCACGCCCCTGTGATAAGCACAACATCCTTGAATCCACTCTCTGTGTCAATGGTGAACATCACTCCAGAGGACGAGGCGTCAGAGCGTACCATCTTCTGAACTGCGATGGAAAGATAAACGCTGAAGTGGTCAAAGCCCTTATCTTCCCTGTAGGATATCGCCCTGTCCGTGAAAAGGGATGCAAAGCACTTCTTAACGGCCTGAAGGAGGGCCTCCTCCCCTCTTATGTTGAGATAGGTCTCCTGCTGGCCTGCGAAGGAGGCGTCCGGCAGGTCCTCAGCCGTTGCAGAGGATCTAACAGCCACATCCACATTGTCAGTGCTGTATTTTTCCGACAACCTCCGGTAGCTCTCAACGATCTCCTTCTCAAGATCTTCCGGGAGGTCGGAGGATAGTATCAACTGCCTAACCTGCCTTCCCCTCTCCTTCAGATTCTCTATATCCTTGGTGTTGAGGCCCTTCAGAACTTCCTTTATCTTATCCTCTATCCCCGCCTTTTTGAGAAGGTACCTGTACGCGTACGCTGTTATGGCAAAGCCGTAGGGAACCCTTACTCCCTTCTCCGACAGCTTCCTGTACATCTCCCCCAAGGAGGCATTTTTTCCCCCAACCAGAGGAACGTCCTTTATCCCTATTTCGTCAAACCAAAGAATAAACTTCTCCTCGCTTGTGCCCGACATGTTGATCACCCATGGGAAGGATAAATCTTTAAAGGGAGGTGGTTGAATATACAACTTCGTATAAAAACAGTGCGACGGGGGTATCAGTCTGGATATCAGAATAGGTTGCTGCGGGTTTCCGGTGAAGAGGGAGAGGTACTTCAATATCTTCAGAGCGGTTGAACTTCAGAACACCTTTTACAGATTGGTGAAAGAGGACTCACTGAGAAGGTTGAGGGAGAACGCCCCTGATGATGTATTCATCTCCATCAAAGCCCCAATGGGGATCACACACACCTGGCCCTCACCCGTTTACAGGAGGTCCAACTACGGAAAGGAGAGAGATTACCTTTCAAAGCTGGGTGGTTTCAAGGATAACAAGGAGGTGGAAGAACTCTCCTCAAGACTTATAAACTGGATAGAGGCTGCGGAAGCTGGTGCTGTCCTGTTCCAGACACCCGCCTCCTTCAGACAGACGGAGGAGAACCTGAGGGTAGCTGTGGAGTACTTCAGTCGTTTCAAAGAGATGCTGTCCGAAAGGGGTCTTAAGTGCGTAATAGCGTGGGAGCCCCGGGGCTGGACACCTCTTTTCTGGGAGGTCCTGGACTCTCTAGGAG
>JAGHBW010000187.1 GCA_021160765.1 Thermoplasmata archaeon | reverse complement strand
TTAACAATGGATGACTTCACTGTTGATGAAGCACTTCCAGAGAACCTGAAGCTTGGGGAGGAGGGGGGTGTCAAGGTTTACCTAAACACCGAGATTGACGAGGATCTCAAAAGGGAGGGGTTGGCCAAGGAGGTTGTAAGACGGATTCAGGTTATGAGGAAGGAGATGGATCTCCCTTATGATGCTAAAATTGCAGTCTCACTGTCGGGGGATGAGGAAATCCTTGAGGCAGCAAGAAGTCTGAGGGATTACATAATGGGGGAGACACTTTCAAAGAGCATGGTGGTGGGGGGGGAGGGTGGTCAATACGTAAAAGAGTGGGACGTTGATGGACTTAGGCTTAAGATAGGGATTGAGAGGGCTTAGGGGATCTTCCTGGAGAACCTCTCTGCCCTCCTCCATTTGGCTATGCCTTCTTCAATAATTTTCTTTACCGTGCTTTCAGATGCCTCTTCACTTTTAATGTACCCAAGCCTCTCCGCCTCCTTAAAAGCCATCTCCCCCTCTTCTGTTCTTATTATGAAGACAGTTTTTCCCTCCGGTGCACCCAGCCTTCCGGCGGATATGTCAGATGCCCTGGCAGTGAAGTCGTCGCAGCTCAAACAGGCCACCTGTACCCCCTCCCTGAATTCTTCTAGTGGGATCTTAACCTCCTCTCCCCCTTTAAGATAAACAGTGAAGTACTCCTCTCCCACATGGGCGTCCTTTATCTCCGGGAGGCGAATTCCATACTTTGTCTCTATCATCGTTTTGAACCCATCCTGTGTGAACGACCCCATGCAGAATAGTCCGATAATGAGCTTGATTCTACGGGGGAACTCCCCCATCTGCATTGGATACTCTTTAAGGTCCCTCAAGGCCTGTGCCTGGCAAGGGGTGCCTATTACAGCGATCCTCTCAAGCCTTCTGGTGCTCAAGGCGTCCAATATGGCACCGACCATGGGCGTAATTACCCACTTTGAGCCAGCAGCAGCAAGCACCTCCTCCTCCGTTGTGGCTACAACAGCCTCCGGCCTCCACATCTCATCCGCCTTCACCACAACGGCTCCATCAATAACCCTCTCCTTCAGGATTGCAGAGAGGAGGGAGGTAACAGCACCACCTCTGGTCCTGAGGGATTTGACAATCTTGATATAGCGATACTCTCCCATAATTTCATCATCATTAACCATATTACGCCACCTCTGCGTCAGGTTTTCTGAGTCGTATGAACATCCTTGGACAGCGGAAATAACAGGTTCCACACCGGATGCATTTTTCCATTCTGACTTCTGGCCTCCCCTTCACAATCTCTATAGCTCCAACAGGGCAGGAGAGTGCACACATGCCGCAGCCGGAGCAGAGGCCGGCTGAGACGATCTCATCCTGAAGATCCAATCCTCCCGCCTTCCTCTTCTTTGCCAGGTTTCTGAAGGGGGTTAGATACTTCTCATTACCCTCCTCCAGAGCCTTCAGAAACTTCTCCATAATATCCGTAGATGCGGGGCATCCGGGAATAGCGAAATCCACCTCTATTACATCTCCAACAGGAAGGAATGTTATATGCGAGGGTGTTGGATTCTGTCCACCCCGCAGATACCTGGTAATGCCTCCCACTGAGGAGCAGGAGCCTATCGCCGCCACCCACTTTGAGGCCTCTCTCACTCTTTTAAGAATCCCCATATGTTCCTCCGACTCCTTGGCTACCGCACCGTTTATGATCGCCACATCCGCCTCTCTTATCTCACCATCATCTACAACGTTGGGGAAGTATACAATTTCTAAGTTGAGTTTCTCAAGAAGAGGGAGGAAATTTATCATGCATCCGCTGCAATCTGAGAGTTTGACGTAAATGATTTTCATTCTTCCACCACCTCCCGCTCAATCTTCACCATATGACTGGCACAGGAGAGGCAGGGGTCGTAACTCCTCACGATCAGCGGCGCCAGATCTGAAGGCGCCCCTTTCAGCGCTACATTAATGACAGGAATGTTGAACATCGTTGGAACGATTATTCTGTAATCCAGAATTACCCCGTCATCCCTCAGGTGGGCGATGTGTATGTTAGTACCTCTGGGTGCCTCGTGCACGCCTACGCCCTTCCCCCCTCTCGGAGTCACCCTCTCCCTAACCCTCCCCTTAAGGTTTATCTCATCCAGGATCTCCTTCATCCTCTCGCAGCTCTTAACCGCCTCCTGAAGATACGCGATGTTCACGCTCAGCGGTCCTCCTTCTTTGAAGGAGTGATACCTCCTCATTCTGGCTCCAGGTCCAACCTCCGTCACCTCTCCCCCGTAGAAGGCTAGAAGGGACCTCGCCTCTTCCCTGGCTTTTTCAAGATCGTAGACAGTGTGTGGGCTCTGAACTGTCAGGTCAAGGAGGTCCACCTCCATCCTGTCCCCGTAGAAGGGGTGTGTGCACAGCCTTCGTACCCTCACCTCACCCAGCTCTTCGGGAAATGTTCCCTCCTCCATCAGCCTGCGCTGAGCCACTCTGACATCCTCAAGAAGCCCTTCCATAACCTCCTGGTAAGTTTTCAATTCTGCTCTAAGCTCCTTTAGTCCCTTCTCTGAAAGGTTCTTCTCCATACCTCCCACCACCACCCCCCGGGGGTGGACTGGGCTGCCACCCACTATGCTCATCAT
>JAGHBW010000006.1 GCA_021160765.1 Thermoplasmata archaeon | reverse complement strand
GGAGTGGGTGGTAAGGTCCTACGGTGGTGTCTCCCTCCTATGCCCCGGGGGGTTTCCGGAGGCTCCGCCAGTCTATCTCATTGTGGGTCCAAAGGAGTTCATGAACGCCACACTCCCACTTCTTCAGTGGAGGTGGATGTCAGGGACCCCCGCTTACTATTTGACGCTTCAGGAGGCCAACAGGAGCAGTGGAAGGGACCTTGGGGAGAGTATACATACCGCCCTTGCCTCCATCAAGAGGGCAGCCCCCACCTTCCAATTTCTTCTACTTCTGGGGGACTCGGAGGTGATCCCACCCAGGGAGCTGTACACCTGGGCGGCCAGCTCCGGATATCCCTATGACGACTTCTACTACTCCGACGTGTACTGGGCGGGCCTTGACTCCACATGGGACGACGACGGGGACGGAAAGTACGGCGAGTACAACTTCACAACCAGACGGGTGGAGGGAGACTTTGACTTTGACCTCTACGTAGGGAGGTTCCCAGTGAACACTGTAGAGGAGGTGGAGAACGTTGTGGGGAGGGTGGTTAGGTATGAGAGAAACCCCCGTCTGGGCAACTGGATGAAACGTGTCATTATATGGGCATCCTTAATGGACCCCCCTAACCAGCTTGACCCGGAGTCCCCCTATTATTACGAGCCATGGAGGGACAACGCGTACAAGGTCGGGGAGGCTGTGAGGAGGATGCTCCCGACCCACATGCTCAACATGACCCTCTACGATTACCCCCAACTTGAGGGGGGAAACTACACTCCCGAGGTGGACCAGCTGAACAGGCAGAACATGCTTCAGCAGTTCAATATGGGGTCAACGATTGTTAACTTCATCGGCCAGGCCCGATACAACGGCAATGCACTGAACGATTATGCCGATCCCACAGGGAAGAGGTTCCTATGGAACGAGCCCTTCGGCTACTTTGATTACAACACCCTGCAGAACGGTGACATGCTCCCCCTCATGTATGCGTCCACATGCGACTCTGCCAAATTCTGGGAGACAGACGATACAAACCTGGAGAGACTCGTTACCACAACCCAGGGTGGTCTCCTAGCACTTATCTCCTCCACGGGAACCTCAGCAAGGCTTGAAACGGAGACGGACTCCTTTGGGAACTGGTGGCTCAACAGGGAGTTCATGCACACCATTCTCTACGACACGCACTACCCCGGGGAAGCCCTATACAGGGTGAAGGAGGAATACGTTAGAGAAAAGCTCCCTGGGCACCCCGCCCCCCTTATACTGGTGGACCTTTATGGCTACGTCCTTCTCGGGGATCCAGCGGTTCCCATCTGGAGGGAGATACCACCATTCCCCACACTCCAGGACATCAGGCTATTTGCGGGGGAGGGGGAGTACTCCCTGAGAGTGGTGGACGGCAGCGGCATAGGGATTGAGGGGGTGAGGGTTGTGCTCTACAACAGCGATTACTACAGAGTATTCACCACGGGCCCCGGGGGCTATGCCAACGTTACTCTTAACCTGACGGAGGGCTGGACCCTGAACTACACCCTCTGCGGGGGGGCTGTGTATCCGAAGATGGGAGCAATTGAGGTTGAGGCTGGAAGACCGGACCTGAAGGTTTACTTCAAAGGTGACAAGGAGGATGTGCAGGCGGTTGTGGTGAACGCAGGCTCATCCGTGGCGGAGAATGTAACGCTGAGGGTGGAGGTGGCTGAGGAGCTTTATTGGCAGGAGGGGGGGGTGTGGGAAAGGGAGAGAATGGAGAGTGGGGAGGTGTGGGTGGTATCTTTGAGGGATAACCTCTCCCTACCCGGGGGTCCCACCCACCTCAGGGCCACCGTCTCAACCATAAGTCCGGAGATAACAACCAGCAACAACCGCGCTGAGATAGAGACCTACCTTACCCACCCGGTTCTCTACATAAGTCCCCTGAGCGTAATACCTGCCAGGACGGTGCCTCCAGAAACAGCAGTGCATGTATCGTGGCAGGTTAGAAATGGGGGAAACAGGACGGCAGAGAACATCTCCTACGTGCTGTACCTGGGTGACCCTGACGCCGGGGGAATCGTTCTGTACGAGGGTGTTTTTCCGGTGCAGATACCCCCCACCCAGATGAACGCTCTCATAACCACCTTCACACCCCTCAGGACGGGGGATTATTACCTCGTTCTTGACCCCGCTGGGGTTTACTACCAGAAGGACAGAAGTGTTGAGAAGGCTTATGTACACCTGGAGGTGAATCAGCCGCCTCGCTTCTCTCCGGGATACCCGGAGGAGATATTCCTTCAGGAGGACACCAACGAGACGGTGGACCTCTACGGATGGGTTTACGACCCGGACAACAGAACCTCGGAACTTCTCATTAGAATAACCTCGTCATGCCCCAACATTGTCACACTTAAGGAGGGAAGGTATCTTGTGATAAAAACCCCGGAGAACTGGTGGGGGGAGATTGAAGTGAACCTGACGGTGTCTGACGGGATCTCCACAATCTACGGCGTTATACCAATACACGTCCTTGAGGTGAACGATCCCCCACATCCGCTTGACACACCCTGGACATTTCGGGTGGTGGAGGACATACCCTTCAGGTTTGTTCTTGGGGCAGTGGACCCCGACGGGGACAACGTTACATTTCAGGGGGAAGGTGAGTTCTTCACCCTTCTTCCGAACGGAACCCTGACTGGCGTGGCAGGGCAGAAGGATGTGGGAATACACCCCTATCGGATAACCGTAAAGGATTCAAGGGGGGAGAGTGTGGTGGTGGATCTCATAATTGAGGTTGAGGAGGTGAACGACCCCCCCGTTGTTAAGCCGGTTGAAAACAGGAGTGTCAGGGTCGGCGAGAAGCTCACAGTTAGGATAGAGGCGTGGGATGAGGAGGGTGACAGGCTGACCTACAGATCCCTAACCCCGGGGGTCAGTGTGGACCCGACCACAGGCAGGCTGACCTACATCCCCCGTCCTTCAGATGTGGGTGTTCAAAAGATAAGAGTATCCGTGAGCGACGGGGTGAACTACGTCTATTTGATCATAAACGTGTCAGTCCTACCAGCCCCTCAGAAGGAAGGCAGAGATATGAGATGGCTATACCCTGTGGTGGCAACAGCTATTGGGGCAGCTGTTATAGCAGCAATTTTCATTATATACAGAAG
>JAGHBW010000252.1 GCA_021160765.1 Thermoplasmata archaeon | reverse complement strand
TTATGGAGGAATGAAGATGTTTTACAACGTCATATCGGAGCTGACCAGGCAGTACGTTTACAAGCTAGCGGAAAGCGGAAAGAGGCGGGATGGAAGGGTCCTGGATCAGTTCAGAGACATAACTGTCCAGACTGGTGTTATAGGAACAGCTGAAGGATCGGCCAGGGTCAGGTTGGGGAAGACCGAGATAGTGGTTGGAATAAAAATGCAGCCTGGGGAACCCTATCCAGATAGCCCTGATCAGGGGGTTATGACCACAAACCTTGAGTTGATCCCCATGGCCTCCCCATATATAGAGCCTGGCCCTCCAGGAGCTGAGGCTATAGAGATGGCTAGGGTTATTGATAGAGGGATAAGGGAGAGCGGTACCATACCCCTCTCAGACCTTGTGATTACCCCCGGGGAGAAGGTGTGGGTGCTTTTCATAGACATACACGTGCTGGACTACGACGGCAATCTCTTTGACGCCGGAACAATCGGGGTTATAAAGGCGTTGGAGAACACTGTGGTGCCCGCTAAGGACTATGAGGTGGGGGAGGAAAACTTCCCCTTAAAGATCCGCAACATCCCCATATCCACCACCTTCGTGAAACTTGGAAAGGTGATCGCCGTTGACCCGACAGCGGAGGAGGAGAGCGTGGCCACCTCTCGCCTGACAATAACAACGGACCTGAATGGGGATTTAAGAGCAATGCAGAAGGGGATAGGTGGTGGTTTCACCCTGGAGGAGGTGGAGGCCTGCATTGAAAAGTCCATACGCTTTGGAAAACAGTTGCGGTCCCTTCTGTGGGAGAAGCCGGAGGATGTGGTGACCCCCAAAGAGGGATAAATTTAAATTAAAGTGAGCTATGCCCAAATACTCGGGGTAGGTGGAAATGTCAAGAAGGACAAAAAAACGAGGCTCAACCGCCCGGTTTGGCCCCAGGTATGGCGTCAGCGTGAAAAATCGTATACTTGAGATAGATCGTAAGAAGCAGGCCAAGTACGTCTGCCCCCGCTGTGCCAAAAAGAATGTCAGGAGGATATCCACGGGAATATGGCAGTGTGCTTCTTGCCATTATACATTCGCCGGAGCCGCCTTCACCCCCACAAGCGGTAAGATGAAGTCACTCTCAAGCAGGTTTGAGTGAGGGGATAATATGTACGTCTGCAGCCGGTGTGGAGAGGTTCTGAACATGGACCTCGTTCCCCTTGGGCTTCAGTGCCCCAAGTGCGAGAATCGCATCTTCTACAAGCAGAGGCCCAACATGAAAAAGGTGGTTATAGCCCGCTGAGGGGGCGATTTTCTGGAAGAACCCTTGAGGCGGGTTGAGTTAACATTGATTATTAGCGGGCCCGAAGAGGTACTTCGTGAGATGGTTGTAGCCCTCCAGCCAGATTTCAAGGACTCTGAGGACGTTCAGGTGGATTTTACATTGGAGAGGGAGCTTAAGGTGACGTTACGGGGAAGAGATCTGTCCACAGTACTCTCAACTGTGGGGACTCTTAAAAGGCTTATAACGGTATTCAGGGATGTAGAAACCGTTGTGAATAGCGGTTTTGGAGAGAGGTGAAGGGAAGGGGGAAAAACCATTTAAATGGTAGAGGGGAATACAGGTAGAGTGTGGTGATTCAAATGGCAGAAATGGTATTGCCTCAGAAGCTTCAGGATCAACTGAACCAGTATGAGCAGGTGAAGTCCCAACTTCAGGTTATAATTAACCAGAGGCTACAGCTTGAGGCCCTTAAGAAGGAGACAGAGAGCGCTCTTAAGCACCTCTCCGATCTGGAGGAGGGAAGCAGGGTGTACAAGGGGGCTGGGTCCCTCCTCATAGAGGTGAAGGACACCGAGAAGCTCAAGGAGGAGATGGAGGAAGAGATGGAGAGCCTTGAGGTCAGGATCAACTCATTGAAGAAACAGGAAGAGGCTCTTAAGAAGAGGTTTGAGGAGCTTGGAGATAGGATCAACGAGGAGATAAAGAGATTAAGTGGTGCTGGATGAGGGGAATAAGTCTCCCCCGGGCCCGCCACCCCGGGGCGTTGCGTTCACTTATGAGATCCCTCCCAAGAAAGGGGGAGGGGCTTCTTCTTCTCCTACATCAGAACGCTGATCTGGATGCTGTGGGCTCGGCGATAGCTCTAAAATCCCTTTACCCTGAAGCGGAAATTGGGGCTTATCAGAGCGTAAGCCTCCCCGCAAGACAGCTGTTGGAGAGTTTGGGGGAAGGGATCCAGATTGATCCTCACCTGGAGGGACGCACGTTTATTCTGATTGTGGACACATCAAACCCATCTCAGGTGGGTCTTAAGAGACCACCCACCTCTCCCTATGGAATCTTGGATCATCATCAGGAGACCTTCACATGGGACACCCCTTACGTCTATGTTGACCCCGAAGCTTCATCCACTGCTGAGATCGTCTATCACTATTACAGGCTGACGGGAAAGAGAATAGGAAGGAAAGAGGCCATAGCACTTATAGCTGGTATAGTGGGAGATACGGCGAAGTTCCGATACTCCTCCCCTGAGACAATGCTTGCTGTGGTTCACATTCTGAAAAAGAGCGGGGTGAGCATGGAGGAGGTGCTGAACACAATAGAGGGGGAGGAGTACTTCAACTACTCCAAGAAGGTGGCACATCTAAAGGCTGCTCAGAGGCTGAGATTTATAGCTGTCGGGGACCAGATTGTTGCAGTATCCCGTGTCTCCTCCTTTGAGTCCACCGCCGCCCGTGTCCTTCTTGTGGCCGGGGCTGACCTTGCTGTGGTGGGAAATGGCGGAAAGCAGAAGAAGACAGGTGAGGTCAGAATATCCTCCAGGGCAAAACCGCACATCGTCAACATGGGGATCAACCTTGGAGAGATCATGGCAGAGCTGGCGCCCAGGTATGGCCTTGAGGGTGGGGGACACCCACCTGCTGCCGGAATGAACGGCAGAACGGATGTGCCTCTGGGGAGAATTCTCCAAGACCTTCAGAAGGAACTTGTTAACAGACTGAGGGAGCTGATGAAGGGGGTGGGATAACTACTGCGGACAGTTCACCTCAACCTCCACCTCAATTAAATCACCATCTTTGAGGTCAAGAGTCTCCCTCAGGTTCCTCTCGCATATTATTTCCATAACGTTCTCGTAGTGGGTTCTGTCGGGGATTATTACAAAGACCTTCTGATCTTTCAGGATTCCCGGATAGAGCCTTGCTCCCCCGAAACTTCTCCCCTCCGCTGTAAATGGCTTCACCTTAAGGCCTGGAAAACCCTTCACAGCGTTGAACTTCACCGCCTCAAAGCCTTCCAAGGAGACGTTCAGAGTACCCGGAAAAGCCTCCATTCCGGTCAGTTTCTTTATCTCTTCCTTGTAGGGCTTCAGT
>JAGHBW010000034.1 GCA_021160765.1 Thermoplasmata archaeon | reverse complement strand
TTTGTTGGGTCATCTGGGTCTGTTCTTTTTATTACAATGCCCTCTTTCCCAACCATGGAAAGTGTGGTAGTGGCAATGGTGGGCTCTGGTTTTCCAACCAATGTCTGATAGAACTTGACTGTAACAGCAGATGCAGCCACAAGAACGATTATGACTATGATTGGGGTATACCATTTTGCATAAATGTCCGGGGCGATTATCCCCAATATCCCAAGTATTAGAAAGATTGTTCCCGGAACAGCTATGAAGAAGCCTGGAGTTGCAGCCTCTGTAGCAATTAGTATTAGTCCCAGAACGAGAAGAAGTATTGCCAGTGTGCGTGGGTCTATAATATATGATGACTCCCCTGTTGTGTTATTGGTTGCCATAACCCATATTAGGAAAAGAAGTGGAAAAAACCCAAAATTCTTCCATGAACTCTTCATTCATACCCCATGATTTGTATAATCCAAGGCGTATTTAAACGTTGTTGCTTTGTGGCAGATGTATGCCAAAATAAATATTAACGAGAAATTGTAGAAGTTGGCTAAGAAGGTGCTTCGGAAATGGAAGGTGAAGAAAAGATAGGGAAATGTCTGAAATGCGGAAAGGTGGCCCCACTCTACGGTGGGCTATGTCTTGAGTGTTTCAGACGTTCAAAGCCGTCATACCATCTTCCAGACTACATAGACGTGACGGTCTGTCGTTCCTGCGGTGCCCGTCTTAAAGGCAAACATTGGGAGTATGGGGGGGAGATGGAGGAGATAATAGAGGATGAGATTCACTCCTCTTTGAAGCAGTTAGGGGAGTATCCAGTGAGGGTGGAGGAGATGGACATCTACCAAGGTGGTGAGGGGCTTTACCACGCGGACGTAAAGACTGTTGTTATGCTTCCTGGGGGGGAGGTTGCCACCGGGAGGGATGCTATAACAATCAGAATCAAGAGATCCCTCTGCCCCCGGTGTAGTAGAATACATGGATCATATTACGAGGCGGTAATCCAAATAAGGGGTAGTGTGAAAGAGAAGAGTAGATTGGAGGAGGCTGTGGACAGAATCCTTGAGATGGTGGACAACATATCCAGGACAGATCCCATGACGTTCGTTTCAAAACTTGTGAAGGTGAGGGGTGGTTGGGATGTGTATATTGGAAAAAGTCAAAGTGCACACAAGATAGCCAGAACGTTGCATACCCTGTATGGTGGGGATTTCATATCAACATCCTCCATTGCAGGGAGAAAGGACGGAAGGGAGTTAAAGCGCTTTACATATCTTGTGAGGCTCCCACCCTGGAAGAAGGGGGATTATCTCCTCCTGGAGGGTGTACCACACAGAATAGAGGGGTTCAGGGGGAATAAGGTTACTTTGAGGAACATATTAACCTCTTCAAGGTCACATCATGACATTACCGAGGTTGAAACACTTCCCCATTTTTACTCATCAGAGGTGGAGATGGAGGCAACGGTACTTTACAGTCGGGGTGATGAGGTGGTTGTGATGGACCCGGTCACATATCGCGAGGTCACCCTGAAGATCCCCAAAGGCTGGAAGGAAACACCCGTGATAAGGGTTTTGAGAGTGGATGAAGCCATATACCTCCTTTAAATGTATACCCTGACCTCCACTGTCAGAACGTTCATGGTCAGATGGTCCACGTTCTTTATTGTTATCGTGAGCAGTTCCTGATCAGAGTCAGCAGGGTTTACAGTAATATTGAAATCGTCATTGGAGAGCCCCATGTTAATGAACTCCTCTGTGAGCTGTCTCGCTACCTCCGAGGAGTACCCTTCAGGCATATTTACGTTTATGTTTATCGTTTCTGCAGGAGAGAAGTCATACCTGGTGTGGAAGGAAGAGGTGGAACGCATTTCAACAAGAGCATTGGATGAGGAGCCGTATGAAGCGCTTTCACCGTCTAGGGAAACCAGATTGAAAACAATACTTCTCTCAACCCCAGAGCCCTCTGCCGGGCTCTCTTTCAGATAGAGCTGAAGTGGTGCTTTGAGGACGACATCTGATCCCTGAACAAGGATAATTGCCCCTTGCTGGTAAAGAAGAGAGTAGTCCGAGGTATAGCCATTATCTGCCTGATATAAGAGCCAACCGTTTCCCATGCCGTAAACAGTTCCCCCCGTTTCATTTGTCACGTTCACAGCACCCTTGGCAGTGTTTACCTCCAGCGAGCCCCACACCCTTCCAGTACCAAAGAGCGCACCCCCCGGGGTCCCCATGGAAAAGACCGCCGAGGAGATAGCCCCCTCAACGCCTAGAATGCTCTGTTCTTCAAGAAGGGCGCGAATGTTGTACATCTGCGTGATGGTCTCCTCCTCATGTCTTCCCTCCACATCCTTCCCCCAGGCAGGGAGATAGACTTCCATGATTGTTCCCACAACGGAAAGTGTTATGGCAAGAAGCATAATGGAAGAGACCACGTTGGTCACACCACTCTCTCTTCTATGCACCACTTTCATTTCTACAGCCTCCTCAGCTCCACCTCAATAACAGTCAGGGTTATTCTTATGCCATCCACATGGGGAAAGTGCATCTCCCCTCTATCGGTACCCTCCATGAAATGGTATTCATCCGGCCCGCTGTTGTTGGAGGGAGATGTTTCCTTCATA
>JAGHBW010000110.1 GCA_021160765.1 Thermoplasmata archaeon | reverse complement strand
GGGAAATATCTTGGGATTGTCTGTCCGGAGTCAATGAAAGAGGCTAAAGCGGGCCAGCTCTCAGAGCAGATCTCCAGGGATACAGGCGCCCCAACGGTTTACGTGAAGTTCATAGTCTCTGAGGACGTGGCGGACCCCATATCCCTTCAGTATTACAACATGGCATCCATGAAGGGGCTCTCTTGCTCCCCATCCACATCCTCAGCTCTATCCACAACCCTTCTGATAATAGTCATCATCTTCCTCGCACTTCTAGCCGCCGGGGAGGCCTACATAATCTATCGGATGAGGGTGAACGTATGATATCTGGTAAGAGCGTTCAGGAGGCGCTGGAGAAAAAAAAGGGTGCAGTGGTTAGGGTGGAGAAGGTCTCCTTCTCCTATGATGGAAGGGTAGATGTTCTGAAGAACATCTCCTTTGAGGTTGGAAGGGGGGACTTCACTGCTATAATGGGTCCAAACGGGTCAGGCAAAAGCACCCTGATCAAACTTTTGATAGGTTTACTTAAACCAACTACTGGTAGGATAGAGGTTATGGGACTAGACCCGGCGGAGGACCCAAGAAGCGTGCAGAGGGTCGTAGGGTACATGCCGCAGAGGGACAGCATATCCAAGAACCTCCCGGTGAAGGTCTCTGACGTGGTACTGCTCGGGAGGATGAGCCGTAAGGGGCCACTCTCCATCACAACCCCCTCGGACTTAAGGGAGGCCAAGAGGGCACTGGAGTACGTGGGGGTCCCGGAGCTGTGGAACAGGCCCTTCTCAGCACTGAGCGGTGGCCAACAGCAGAAGGTCCTGCTGGCCCGGGCTCTAGCGGTGGAACCTCAAATCCTCGTTCTGGACGAACCCTTCTCCGCCATGGACGTACCAAGCCAGGAGTCCATTGTTGAGATATTAAACGCCCTGAAGGAGGAGAGGGGAATGACAATAATAACAATAGTTCACGACGTCAATCCCATACTGCACCATTTAGACCTCTTAATGCTCCTGAACCGCCGTGTGGTGGCCTTCGGCCACCCCCTTGAGGTTCTGACGGACAGATACCTGCTTGAGACGTACGGTGCACCTGTAAGAACAGTGACCTGCGAGTCTGGATACTGCCATCCAATACTGGGGGATAGACATGCTTGAGATCCTTACCACGCCATATCTCCTGCGGGCTCTAATTGCCCTCTTCCTGATATCAATAAACGCCGCTTTATCAGGTTCCTTTACAGTCTTCAGGGGGCAGTCCTTCCTTGTGGCTGGGGCTGCTCACGCTGCTCTTGCTGGGGCGGCGCTCGCCATCGTCCTGGAGGTCTACGGTGTTCTCTCCATGAACCCCCTCATGGGGGGCCTGATCTTCGCTGTTTTGATGGCAATATCGGCTGGATACGCCTCAAGGGAGGGTAAGAGTGAAAGAAGCGAAACCGCCATAGGGGTGGCCTTTGCGGTCTCAATGTCCCTTGCTATACTCTTTATATCGGTGATACCGGAGTACTCGTCCAGGGCCTGGGGGCTTCTGATGGGGGATCTGATGCTCCTAACGGAGCAGGACATTCTTTTGATGCTCCTGGCTACAATTGCGGTTATTGCGTTTTTCGTTCTCTTCTACAGAGAATTTCTCTTTATCTCCTTTGACATGGAGGGGGCCATAGCCTACGGTGTGAACGCCTCCAGGTACAATTACCTGCTGACGATACTTATAGCGACCTCTGTCGTGGTGATCCTGAAGGGTGTGGGGGCGATACTGGTTTATGCAATGCTCATAGCCCCTGCTGCTGCGGCCAATGAGGGAGGGCGGAGTATAAACAGCGTTATCGCCATTACATTCTTGATCGCACTTTTAAGCGGCCTTGCGGGAATCGTGGTGTCCTTCGCATTCCCTCTCTCCCCGGGGGCGATAGCGGGTTTGATAGCCGGAAGTGTATACTTCATCAAGATAATAAAAAGGGGTTAGGGAAAAAAGGTTAAACCCCCAACACCAATATCAGTAATAGGTGATTTAAATGGGCCTACTTGGAGCACACGTCTCTGCACAGGGTGGAGTACAGAACGCCCCAAAAAGGGGTGCGGAGCTTGAGTGCGACGCCATTGCCATCTTCACGAAGAACCAGAGGCAGTGGAGGGCGAGGCCTCTTAAGGAGGAGGAGATAGAGGGATTCAAGGAGAACATGAAGAGGTACGGCATCAAGATTGCCCTCTCCCACGACTCCTACTTAATAAACCTAGGTTCGCCCAAGGAGGAAACTTATAAGAAGTCTGTTGAGGCTTTCGTGGATGAGATTATTAGGGCCGACCAGCTTGACCTTCCCTACCTGGTCTTCCACCCTGGTTCACATCTGGGTGAGGGGGAGGAGTGGGGGTTAAAGAAGATAGCTGAGGGTATAGAGGAGTCACTCTCAAAGGTGCCGGAGAGCAGGGTTATGCTCCTTCTTGAGACCACCGCCGGTCAGGGGACAAACCTGGGGTACAGGTTTGAGCACCTGGCTGAGATAATGGACATGGTGGGGGAGAAGAATAGGATGGGGGTGTGCTTTGACACATGCCACGTCTTCGCTGCCGGTTATGACATAAGAAGTGAAGAGGCGTACCATGAGACCTTTGATGAGTTTGACAGTGTGATTGGATTGGACAAGCTAAAGGCGTTTCACCTCAACGACTCTAAGTTCCCTCTAGGCTCAAAAAAGGACAGACACGAACATATAGGCGAGGGTGAAATCGGTATTGAGCCCTTCCGCCTGCTGGTCAACGACCCCCGGTTCAGGGAACACCCTATGATCTTAGAGACCCCCGGGGGAGATGTGTGGTACTCAGCAAACCTGAAGCTCTTAAGGGACCTCATTGAGTGACTATCTTCCGAACTTCCCCGGGAGGACGATCACCGCTGGGGAGAAATCGGTAATATCCCTTATTGAGTCCTTCAGTATGTTTCCCCCGACGCGTGCCACGATAGCGCCTGCAATCAGCAAGAACTCTGACATTGTTGGGAGGGAATTCATTATTCTATCCACACTTCCAGAGAGGTCATCGTTGTCAAACTGGGCGAAGGCTGAGAAGACGTTCATCAGGATAGCCACGAACACTACAAGATAGACAAGGGCCATAGCACCCCTGGTTAGCCCCGGGAGATTTGGGTTGGGGATATAGAAAAATAGCCCCGCTCCAACAGCTGCCAGCACAGCGGCGAGAAGGTAAAGGCCCTTAACCTCCTTTAGCATCTCCGTGCCTGCATAACCCACGAGTACCAGGGCAATGCCCAGGAAGACTAGAACTGCCCCTAGAATCCTGTTCTTCATGATCTCCTTTTTTGCCTTGGGAGTCAACTCCCTGGGGAAGTAAAATATCGCCTCAGACTCCGAGGAGAACCCCCCCGGGACCGTTAAAACGGTTGGCTCTCTAAGGTCAACTTCTTCTTTCTTTTTCAAATAAACGCCCCCTGAAATTGCATTGTAAGGAGGATTGTGAAATGAGAATATAAATTAGACGGTTCCTAACTCTTTCAAGATATCGTCCCGAAGAATGGCGGCATCCTTAAAGTCTGGCTTTATTGAAAGTGCCCTCTCTAAGGACTTGAGAGCCTCTTTAAGCCTCCCCCTCTCATACAGAACAGCCGCCCTGTTGTACCACGCCTCCACGTTCTCCGGATCTATCCTCAGCACCTGTTCATAGCACTGAAGTGCCTTACGGTAGTTCCCCATGGAGTCAAAGGCGTTTCCCAGGTTGAACCATACAGTTGAATTTTTAGGCTCCTTCTTGAGTATCCTCTGGTAGATGGAGATGGCCTCATCAATCCTTCCCAGCATCCTCAATGCAGCTGCTTTGTTGATGTATGCCTCAACCTTCTCCGGATCCAGCTTAATCGCTCTATCGTAGCACTCAATGGCTCTGTGGATATACTTGAGGTCCAGGTATGTGTTCCCCATGTTGTACCAGACGTCTGATTTGTCCGGGGAGAGCTCCGCAGCTTTCAAATAGTACCTTAGCGCCTCATCCGCTTTTCCCATCTCATGCAGAACGTTTCCAATTGCGAAATATGCGTCGGGATTTGATGGATTTAGCTCAAGGGCCTTTCTGTAGCAGTACTCTGCTCTCTCCAGGTCCCCTGATAGGTGGAATTTGGATCCTCTATCCAGCCACTCCAGATCCGTAATGGGTCTTCCGGAGGCGTCTGTATCGTACATCCCGAATATGTCCACCCTTGTTGAATCGTACATTTCTTCTGGAGGGGTGAGGATCTTCATGGCTGCGTCCATGTAATCCTGTGCCTCCTTTGTACGCCCTAAAGCTTCAAGTATGTATGATTTTGCCATAAGGAGGTCTGAGTCCTCTGGATCCTCCCTCAGGGCAGCGTCAATGCAGACCAGTGCGTCCTTGAACCTCCCGTACTTGGCGAGAAGAACCGCCTTGTTGTACCACCCCTCCTTTGAGTTGGGGTTTATGTCCGTCACCTTATCAAAGCACCTCATAGCCTCCTTAACCCTCCCCAGCTCCGCCACAAGGGCCCCAAGGTTGTTCCAGTACCTCTCCTCTCTCGGCTTGAGCTTAATTGCTCTTTTGTACGCTTCTATTGCATCCTCATAGTTCATCATGTTTTCCAGGGTCAGGGCCAGGTTGTACCAGGCTTCAGAGGATTTTGGGTCCTCCTTTACTGCCTTGGTGTACTCCTCCTTAGCCTTGGAATAGTCCATATTCCTGAAGGCGATATTCCCCTGGATCATGTGGCTTTTATAGCGGGAGGTAGCGGACATCAGGACTCACCACTTTCTGAAAAGAACTCCAGGGGTTTAAATCTTTTCCGTTTTAGATGCTGTGTTGCATAAATCTGCTATGTTGCATAAATCGGAATTTTAATATGAAGGGTGTGGCATTGGTGCATCTTAAATTAATGGTATGGACGGGATGCACCATGCCACGGGGATGGGATAAGAAATGAGTTTAATTAGTTTAGGTGAAAAGAAAACAAGAAGTGTTGAAGAACAAAAAGAGCGTAAAGAGAAGAAT
>JAGHBW010000118.1 GCA_021160765.1 Thermoplasmata archaeon | reverse complement strand
CCCTCTATATTGAGCCAGTGGATGGGGGATGGGTGGTACCTTCTGTAGTAATTCAGATTCACTTTCCAGTCCACATTACCCATAATCGCCATTATTTTGAGCCCCGAGGAACGGGCTAGGTCAAGGTAGTTCTCCTCAAAAAACCTCCTTTGATCCTTTGGGGTCACGCTGAATCCTATCGGATGAAGATCTCCCCCCAGAATTACCGCGTCCACATCCTCTGCTTTTCCAATATCAATTGCCCTTTCAAAGGAACCCACACTGCCGTGAATATCTGTTAAAAAGAGTATCTTCATCAAACCCCCTATCCACTTTGGATTTTTCTTATTTTCGCTGAAACCATTTTGCTCCTATTTTAATTCCCCGGTATAGCCATCCCCCCTGGGGAGGTAAATATATGAGTTTACGCATTGATTTGAAAAATTCACATCTTAGCTCTTTTACGCACCTATCATTCTACATATTACCAATGCACCGAAGGAACAAAACCAATTATTGTTTGGCTTTTGTGAGTTTTTCATTGTTGATAATAGCGATAACCCCGGGGTGCTTGGACAATGATCATAATGAACATCAGCAACCTCTCCATCCTCTTCCTGCGTCTGCAAAGATACTATTTGTCTCAAATAGAGATACAGGGAGTCGATCAAAAGAGATATACTGTATGGATGAGAATGGAAATGATGTAATACGGATTACACACTCCTCCTATCACCACCGGATCGTCGGCATTGACAGGACAAAGAGATACATATTGGCCACGAGAGTTGTGGAGGATACAGACCCTCCAGAAGGTCTTGGCGATGAGGACAGAAAAAGTCTGTGGCTTCTTGATCTTGAAACTGGTCATGAAAAAAGACTAACCGACCCTGCCAATAACGCTGAAGGTGATAGTTTTTCACCAGACGGGGAGTGGATCGTATTTCAGATGGTTGTAGCCGGAGATCGTCAGGCGGATATTTATAAAATGAGAATAGACGGCTCCAGTCTTACAAGGCTGACCCATACGAATGATGCCACAGAAAGCGACCCCTCCTGGTCCTCTGACGGGAAGAATATCGCATTTGTATCCTATAGCGCTCATACTGGGAGATTCGTTCTTATGGTGATGGACGCAGATGGGCAGAACGTAAGAACAGTTTATGATCCTGCCGATACAGTTTCAACACCCTACTTCAAACCCGGTGTGTACGACCCCTCATGGAGCCCGGATGATCAATGGATCGTTTTTGAAAAACCGGTCCGTTATGGAGGAGAAAACGGCGATGCTGGTGTATGGCACATATTCAAGATCCATCCTGATGGGAGCGGCCTAACAGACCTTAGTGAAAAGGGAGGGCACACGGATATGGCAGAGTATCTCCCCTCCTTCTCCGCTGATGGGGAAAGAATAGTGTTCAGTGCAAGGCACGGTCCGTCAGATCCAGCGAAGGTGCAGATTGACATATTCACAATGAACAAAGATGGAGGATCTATTAAGAGACTTACCAGCACAGAGGCGATAGAGGATTTTGGTGTATGGATAAAATAAAAGCACCCAGGGACAAACGTGAATATTTATATTCACCCGGGGTTCTTGTCTATTGATGCGTTCTCAGTTAAGCGAGATCAAAGAACTCTTGAAAGCGTTCTGGGAGGAGGTGGGGAAGGCAATTTTATCACTCCCCCCGGGGGGCGTTGTAACCTATGGGGACATAGCAAGATCTCTTGGAGACGTTTCAGCAGCCAGAGCCTTACCGGGGGTCCTTGAAGAGATTAAAAGGTTTGGGGATCCCTTCACAGGGAAGCCCCTCCCCCTCCCCACACACAGGGTGGTGAGATCAGATGGCACAGTTAGAGATGAGCAAATAGAACTTCTCAAGAGGGAGGGAGTGGAGGTGCGTGAAGGAAGAGTGGATCTTAAGAGGCACTCCACCTCCATCCCCAGGATGAGACCTGTCCTTAATGAGCTTAAAGGGCTTCAGAGAGACATTGATCGGGGTGGGGAGGAAGAGGTGAAGTTTGACAGCGTCCTCGCTGTAGATGTGGCCTACAGAGAGAGGAACGCCAGGGTTTGCGGAGTCCTTTTTGAAAAAGGTGGAGTGGAGCTTACCTTTCACCATCCACCCCTCTTCCCCTACATTCCCGGTTACCTCTTCTTCCGTGAAGGGGTTCTCATCGTAATGGCCCTCAGGGAGTGGGGGGTCTCCCCCTCACTGATTCTCCTAGACGGACATGGACTTCTACACCCAAGGCGTGCAGGCCTTGCCACACATCTGGGTTATTTCACACAAACCCCCTCAATCGGTGTTGCAAAGAGCCTTCTTACCGGGAAGGTTAAAGGTGTTGAAGAGATATCCCCCGTATATCTGGATGGGGAGCACCTCGGCTGGGCGGTGAGAAAAAGGGTGGTGGCGGGGAGGGGGGAGAAGCACCTCTACATCTCCCCGGGGTGGGGTGTAGGTGTGGACGATTCTCTCAAGATATACCTGAAGGTGGCGAAGATCGCTGGAGGTGAGCCCGTTGAGATGGCTCACCGATGCACTAAGAGATGGAGGTGAGTGAATGGGAGAACTTGTGATAAGAAACATAGGGGTACTTTACTCCCCTTTGGGGAATGACATACTTGAACTTGAGAACGCATCCATCAGAGTTGAGACGGGGGTGATCACTGAAGTTGCCCAAGGCCTCCTAACACCTTCAACTGATGAAGGAGAAGTTCTTGACGCCGGAGGTCGGATAGCGCTTCCGGGCTTTGTTGATCCCCATACCCACTCAGTCTTTGCGGGGGATAGAAGTAATGAACTCATTATGAAGTTGAAGGGATACACTTACCTGCAGATACTTGAAAGTGGGGGTGGAATAGCCAAGACACTCCGGGAGACGAGAAGGGCGCCCTTGGAGGAACTTACACAGGGGCTTGAAGATAGACTTAAAGAGTTCAGACGCCACGGTATAACGGCGATAGAGATCAAGAGTGGGTACGGAATGGATCAGAAGACGGAGATAAAGCAGCTTGAGGCGGCGGGGATGGCTAGGGGGATAAAAAAGAGAGCTAGGACCTTCCTGGGGGCTCACATAATCCCGCCAGAGTACAGAGAAAGAAGGGAGGAGTACGTAGCGTTTCTGGTGGATGAGATGATACCTCTTGTTGCTGAAAAGGGGCTAGCAGATTACGTGGATGTATTCTGTGATGAAGGGGTATACACGCTTGATGAGGCGGAGGAGATACTCAAAGCAGGGAAGAGGGCAGGCCTCCGCCTTAAAATACACTCCGACGAGATCAAAAATCTTGGTGCCACAAGAATGGCAGCAGAGCTTGGGGCAACATCTGCTGACCACCTCGTCCTGTCGGAGGAGGAGGACCTGGAGGCCATGGCACGCCACGGAACGGTCCCCGTTCTTCTGCCGGGGACCGTATTCACAACCTTTCTCCCCCAGTACCCCAACGCCAGAAAGATGCTTGAGATGGAACTTCCAGTGGCTCTGGCCACTGACTACAATCCCAACTGCCCCCTGCAGAACCCAATCTTCCTTGGGCAACTTGCTGTTTATAAAATGAAGATGCTGCCTGAGGAGGTGCTCCGCTCCCTGACCATCAACGCGGCCAGAGCAATAAACATGGAAGAAGATGTTGGTAGCATTGAGGTTGGGAAAAGGGGGGACATAGTACTTCTCAATTCAAGGAGCCTGACGGAGGTCTTCTATAGAATTGGCCACGATCCAGTCTGGGCTGTGATAGAGGAGGGGGAGGTGGTTTTCAGGAGGTGAATGTATGGAGCTCAGGGAAGTTATTGAAAAGAGGAGGTCGGTAAGGGAGTTTGAGGAGAGAGATGTGGAGGAGGAGAAAATAAAGGAACTGCTGTGGGCGGCGGACAGGGCACCCTCCGCAGGGGGACTCAAGGCAAGGAGGTTCTTTGTTGTTAAAGACAGGAATGTGAAAAGGGCCCTGAGGATGGCTGCACTTGATCAGAGGTGGGTGGAAGAGGCTCCAGTCCTTATCGTCTGCTGCTCAGACCTCAAGAAAATATTCCCTTATGGAAGAAGAGGCAAAGAACTTTACACGATTCAGGATGTTGCTGCATCCGCTGAAAACATCCTTCTCATGGCTGTTGATCTGGGTTTGGGCGGGGTGTGGGTGGGGGCATTTCTGGAGGAGGAGGTGAGAAAAATATTGCGTCTCCCACCACACCTCCGCCCTACTG
>JAGHBW010000179.1 GCA_021160765.1 Thermoplasmata archaeon | reverse complement strand
ATTTCATAATATACACTGCTGTTCTCGGTGGAAGAATATTGACACCGGAGATTCTAATAGAGGAAGAAACAATGAGAAGTATAAAGAGAGCAGCAGAGGAGGAGCTAAAATCCCTCAGAGGTCGTAGTATTAACGACGTCTTCAGTGCTGGACTGAGATTCGCAAAGAAGATAGAAATTCACCCACCAGACGTGATTGAAGCTGCCGAAAGATTGGCCGAAGCAGGATTCCCGTCATCCCCCGTTATGATCGGCTCCACAGTAGCCGTATATGTTCCACCAGAGATTGCAAATTCATATTTCAGGAATGAAAACTTATCATTCAATTCCCCCTCTAGCATTTGGGCGCAGAGAGAAGTAATGGAGGCCCTGAAAAGGAGATTTGATTCACTGCTTGAGGATTTCCATATTGTTTTCTCTCGCGTTAGTGAAATAGACTCCTTGGGAGCAAGAATTTTGTTGAAATAATTTGCATTTTCTGGAGGCGGACAAAAAAAACTATATATATAGACACATCATACAACGCCCACTCTCCGCTTGACAAATTTACAGGTGGGAATAGATATGAAAGGAAAGACACCTCTGGAAAGCGTGGCTTTGGCGCTATTGATAGCATTCAGTGGGTTATTCGTACTGCCCATCGTGGCATCTGATTATCCCTCTATTCGTGCGGATGACATCACACTTTTTGGCACTGTTGAAAACGTGAGTGGGACGGGAATAACATTCATCGTGTCTGTCTACCAGAATCCAGGGTCTGGAGGTGGGTGGCTCAACTCAACAGAAACTGATTCGGAGGGGAACTTTGAGGTGAACATCTCAAGCTCACAGGTGGGCACACTTCCACCAGTTGTTACTGTGGAGTCCACCTATCTCTATTCCGGAAGCAGCGTGACTTTAAACGACACCCCCAGCGCTGGTGACTCAATAAACGTCTCTGGTCTGTACGTATCCAGAAAACCTACAGGCACATTGATAGTGAACGTTACCTCCCTAGGGGCTCCTCTTGAGGGGGCCATTGTAAGAGTGTTAGATGGCTCTGGATACTCTGCAGTGACCAACTCTACGGGTCAGTGTCGCTTCACGGATGTTGTGGCCTCCCCCTTCCCCATCAGGGTATCCGCCGAAAAAGAACACTACAACCCCGCTGTAAATAACTCTGTGTATATTGTGGCTAACACAACAAATTACGCCAACATTGACATTGTGGAGAAACCACTTCCTGTAAATGTCGTTCCATCTAATGGAACCATGAACTACCCCGTTGTGGGTGAGGTTTACATCTATTTCTTCCAGGCTATGAACGCCTCCTCCCTCAACAAAACTAACATAGTTCTCATGGAGTATCCCAACGTTGAAGTAAACTATACCATTAACATAACACCAAATAGCAATAATCGCAGTTTAAGGCTCATCCATCCTCCCTTCAAATATAATACACGTTATATTGTCATTATAAAGAAAGAGGTTACAGACGTCAATGGCGACAATCCACTCTGGAAAGACTACATTACAGAGTTCACAACGGAGAAGGGGCCTGCTACAATTTATGGATGGGTGTACCTGAGGGGGACAACCATACCTGCACCACCCAATACCACGATAAAGGTTAATGGCCTCCCCAAGGGCTCCACAGATGCTAATGGTTATTTTGAGATAGGTGGTATAAGGACTTATGGTGTACCATTAAACGTCTCCGTGGAGAATTCCTACCTCTACTGGGGTTCGTTTAATAACTCCGTTGTTGTCCAAAAGGGTGACAGGATAGAGGTAAAAGACCTCTGGGTGGAAAAGAAGCCCACGGGAACGGTGATGGTAGTTGTATCTTCTGGCGAGGACCCCTTGGAGGGGGCAAAGGTATCACTCCTTGGAACACCATATGTCAATTATACAGATAGCAGGGGCATTGCAACATTCTATGATGTAGTCGCTGGGACGCTGACGATAATCGTGGAAAAAGAGCATTATACCACAGGCAGAAATTATTCCGTTGTAGTGAGAGAAGATGAGGTGACGCAGGTTCATTTCAATTTAAGACCGTCACCCCTACCGGTGAGCACCACTCCGGAGGACGGCGAGGATCTCGTCCCCGTGAACACAAATATTACCATTACATTTTACGAAGACATTCTAATTTCAACGGTCAACAGCAATACGTTCAAATTGTTGGAGGGGGGAACAGTTCCCGTTTCCGGCGAAATCCACACAATAAGTTCAAGGCAGTTTATTTTTGACCCCTCCTCTGACCTTAAGCACGACACAGATTACGTAATATATCTCAGTACGGACATCAGAAACTCAACTGGAGCTAGGATACTCTGGAGAGAGCTCAGGGCAACCTTCCATACTGCCCCATGGCCTCCTGCTTACATCAGAGGTTATGTAAAATCAGCCGAGGATGGTGAAGGCATTGCTGGGGTTATAGTGAGATGCCTGGATTCAGAGGACAGAACGGATGAGGCAGGGATGTACCAGATAATGCTCACCCCATCCTCAGAGGTTATGAGCGACCTCTCCGTGGAATTCAACGGAAGCTCTGTTGGATATACCACATATGTCGCTACGGGAGTCAGTGTGAGGGCTGGGGAAGTTCTTGAATTTCTAAATGTTACTCTGGAAATGATAAAAGGTAGATACAGTACAAACCCCGAAGATGGTGCCGAACTTGTACCGGTAGACGTTAATATTGAAGTTCGGTTTGACAAGCCCTTAAAGAGCGATGATCCGAACGTTAACAACTGGTTTGCTCTATCACCCTTGGGCCATTCCTCATTAAAGATTCACGGTAATGTTTCCTTTAAGGATGGGGACAAAACAGCAGTGTTCGACCCAGAGGTTGTTCTTTCATACGGAACGCCGTACAGGTTCTATATCTATAACTCCATCAAATATGCGGATGGCACTTCCGCCCTTTGGTGGAACGAATCAATAGTATTCACCACAGAGCCTAAACCCATTGAAATCACCGTGATCCAGCCTACAGGCACAATCAACGTTTCACAAACTGAACCCATTTTAATCCAGTTTTCTAAAGCTGTTGACACAGACCTTGTGAACTCCTCTATCGCTATTACACCAAACATGCCCCAGATGAACTTCTCATGGAGTGGAGAGAGGGTTCTTACAATCACTCATGGAAAGCTTCCCCCGTCCACCACATACAACATCTCACTCCCAGGTGGATTAAGATATGGGAAAAACGGTGCCAGGCTACTTAACGACTGGTTCTTCACCTTCACAACAGGGAACGCCACTGAATATCAACCCAGTATATCACTTGAGGGGGGAGTAATATACTCCGGCATGGAGTTCACCCCCGGGGAGAGGCACGTTCTCAGAGGAAGTGCGGATAATGCCGAAGGATACAGAGTTAACGTGTCTGTTGGGGGGAAGTACTATCGGGGAGTTGTACAGAATGGCAAATGGCAGGTGGAGATTCAATTGCCCACAAAGGAAGGAAAATACACCATCGTGGTGAAACTTGAGGATCCGCTCACGGGCAACATCGTTGATGAGAAAAGCGTTGAGGTTGTGGTCAAGGAGAAAAAAAGCCCACTCACCCTCCCCATAATTATACTCGCCGTGGTGATTGTATTTCTTGTAGTGGCGTTTTTGGCAATGAGGGCGAAGATTAAGGGAGAGGAGGGGGAGGTGGTTGAGATGGTGGAGGAGTTCGTTTGTCCTGAGTGCGGGGAGGTGGTTCCTGCAGATGCAACGGTTTGCCCACACTGCGGTGCCGAGTTTGCAGATAAGGTGAGATGCCCGCACTGCGGTGCCCTTGTTCCCGCAGATGTGGACATCTGCCCCAAGTGCGGCGAGCCTGTCGCTGAGGAGATGGAGCTGGAGGAGGAAGAAGAATACGAGATGGAGTGATCCAGTTCACCTCCAACCTCCCCCAGACCTTTTTCTTTTTTAATCCATAATCCTCTAATTTACTTGTTTACTGATGGATTATTACAGGTTCCAAAAAAGATTGGGTAGTTTAGAAAGCAAGATAGAAGGGGGAGTAATGCCATCAGTCATATACTGGACTCAACACTGAAAGACCTCTGTCTCCCACATCCACATAGTACTTCTTCCTGCTGTGGTAGGCAGCCCTCAGTTTTGGGATCTGCAGATACATCCTTACATCCCTCTCCCTCTCAATCATCCCCAGTTCTATGATACCGTCTGTTAAGAAGTACTCTGCCCCCTCCCCCTCAACTATGTTGGAGAACCTTGGCGTTTCCATGATTACAAATGAGTAAAGATTGTAGTCCCTGAGCCTCTTGAAAAAGTGAAACATTCTGGCCCGCAGATTCTCAGTAGATATGAGGGCATACAAGCCACCCAAAGAGTCCAATGCGAAGATTGAAAAGCGCTCTCCTTCCTTCTCTTTGAAGTATTTTATAACCCCATCCACCATATCTAGAAAGTCTGGGTGATCTTCATCGGATTCAAACCTGCTCCTTATATCCGTGTAGTCCGTTATAAGAAGATTGTCAGGAACATCTATGCCAAGAGATTCCATATTTCTCAGATGAGATTCTGTGCTCTCTTCCAGAGTCATATAGACCCCAAACTCTTCCGTATTTTTGAGGTAATTGGATATTATATTGAAGGTCAGACCTGTTTTGAAGCTCCCGGGGGGACCCGTAACCAATATGATGTAACCTCTCGGAATGTCCGTAAAGACAACGTTCTCCAACCCATCAAGGCAGTACCTGAGCATTCAGACCCTCCAGGGGTGCAATTGACTACCTACTATTTAAAAGTTAAACCGTCAAAATAAAATTCTTTGAAGCTCACTCCGTGTAATAATACTCCCCCTTCCTCTTCTGCTCCCTATCCAGATTAGAACCCGGCTTGTTTATTCTTGGACGGTGAGTCTGATAATCCCTTCGGAAGGTAACTCCCAGGCTTTTAAGAAATAAGTTCATCCCATCCTTAAGGCTCAAAGGTCCCACACTTCTTCCTTCCACTCCCGGCTTACCGGTGAAAACAAGGAGTCTATCGCTTGAGAGGTCCACAAAATACACATCATGGTCAATGACCATGGCAGGTTTACCCCGCTTATCCATTAACCTCTTTATCACCTTGGCCATGTATATCCTTAGATCGGCGTCCAAATAGGCTGTAGGCTCGTCAAGAAGGTAAAGATCGGCCTCTCTTGAAAGAGCAATTGCAATGTGCAACTTCTGAAGCTCTCCCCCTGACAAACTGGAGACCTCATGCTCGTAGAGGTCCTTAATCTTTAAAGGATGGAAGATCTCATTGGTTACAAATGGGTCGGAAAGTTCCTCCTCGGTCAAGCACTCTTTGATGTATTCTTCCACAGTTCCTCTGAACTCCTGGTCAAGATATTGGGGTTTGTGGGATATCTTCACATCCAAACTAACTGGCATATCCGCCTCTATCTCTCCGGCAAGGATTTTGAAGAAGGTGGTTTTTCCAATTCCGTTGGGCCCCACAACACCAACAACCTCCCCCTCATAAAGCTCTCCACCTTCCGTACTGAACCGGAAGGTGCCGTAGTCCTTACTGAAGGCTGGGATGGTTAGAAAAACCTCCCTACCCTCCGTGGTTGATGGCGGATGTACTGTAAACCTAATCTCTTTATTTCTAATCCTTATGTTCTCCTCCGCCAGATATCCCTCCAAAAATTCATTTATTGCCTTTGACGTGCTCTTGGGGGTGCTAACCACACCGTAAGCCCCCGGGACACCAAATAAAACGTATATTAAATCAGAGAGAAAATCCAGAATGGCAAGATCGTGCTCTACAACAAGGACCCTTTTTCTCTCTGCTAAATCAGCGATAATCCTTGAAACTAGAAGCCTTGTCCTAATGTCAAGGTAAGAGGAGGGCTCGTCAAGAAAGACCATCTCCCCCTCCTTCAGCATGGCAGCAGCAATGGCAACCTTTTGTAATTCACCGCCGGACAGCGTCTTAACGTCTCTATCAAGTATCTCCTCTATCTCAAGAAGTTTTGCAATCTCTTTAACACGGTCATCAGTAGAGAGCCTCCCCAGAAGCCCCCTCACACTCCCTTTAAAATATTTGGGTATATCGTCAATGTACTGGGGCTTTACCACAACGCGAAGCCTTCCATCGTAGAGGTCTATAAAGTATTTTTTGAGCTGAGCCCCCGGGAGAGCTTTGAGAACAGTTTCAGGTGTAATCTCCTCCTCCAGATTCCCAAAGTTTGGTAGTAGAAGTCCTGATAGTATTTTAAGAACGGTAGTTTTTCCAACGCCGTTGGCACCCAGAAGCCCTATAACCTTTTTATCAAGAGTCTGCGGGAGTCTGTAAAGCCTGAAACCCCCTTCCCTGTATTTGTGGACTATTTCTTCCTCTATTTCGTGGGGGAGACCTATTATGTGTATCGCCTTAAATGGGCATTTATGGGCACATATTCCGCACCCAAGGCAGAGCTCCTCCGATATTATTGGTTTTCCAGCTTTGTCAAAGGTGAAAATCTCATCCCCCATTCTCACCCTTGGACAATAATGATAACATTCAAGAGAACACTTTTTTGGCTGACAGTGGTCATAGACAACAACAGCGATTTTCATCGTGGACCCTCACGGGCTCAGCGTTTTCTCAGAGCGCCGTACAGGGTGACTCCAAAAGAGAGAAGAGAGAGAGCCACACCCATAAAAAAGTCTGTGCTTTCGTTCTCCTCATACTTTATTTGAATGTTCACTGTACTTCCAGAAAGAGTGGATGTCTGCGATGTAGTGTTGTTCTGTTCCCGAAGGTCATGATAGGGCACCATCACCAGGTAGTATCTTGTGGCATTCTCTCCGTAGAATTGAAATTTCAGCGTAGTCACATTCTTCCAGATTAGAATAGAGCTTTCCTCCAGAGATCCGCCCTGGTCCATGATCATAAGAAACCTATCTTCTTCCATTATGTAGAGGTCTATTCTGCTACCATTCACGACAGTTATGTTGATGAAAAGTAGCGTCTGGCCTGGAATGGCCTGTGTCTCTATTTCATCCCCTTCTATGTAAAAAGTCTTAACTGCCCCTGCACTGCCAACCCCAACAGAGATGGCAATTGTAATTGAGAACAGAATAAGGGAAAGTATCTGGCTAAAACGCATCAAGGGAAGTAATAATGTACTTGTATATATACGTTCCTCATGGACTCCCGTTGTTGCAAGAGAGATCCTCTTTGAGTTCCCAGAGTTCACGGGTAGTAAGGTGGAGGAAAAGAGCCTCCCAGAACTCATCAAGATCAATCTTTTTTCCATTTGAGATTAAAACTCTCCTGGAACTGACCTCCTGGAGGTGAGATGGAAGCATGCGTAGAAGATCAGGAACCATTTGATGAGGGTATCTCACCCTTCTTTTCACAAATACCGCCAGTCTCCCTTTATAAACAAAAACCCTAGATAGCGCCTCCTCTTTTGTGCTCCATTTCCTCTTAAAGTCTTCACATCTCCTTTTTTGCTTCAGCGGCGGACCAAGATGTAGCCTTCTCTCACCAAGTTTATAGGAGGCGAATGTGTAAAGGAATAAAAGGTGCTCCGCCGGGGATAAGATATAGTTCTTTATGTTGGGAGGGGGAAATGGTCTTGCATCGCTAGGCGAGTATAGGTAGAAGTTAGCATTTTTTACCCTGAATCCCTCTCTTGTAAATGCAGCCTTTGACTTTGACAGAAACCTCCTTGCCTGTGACACGTAGATGTCCGGCTGTACTGGAGGTAGGGGCATTTCTATAAGGAGCACTCCCCCTCCCATTTCCATTATATTCTCCAGCTTTCTTCTTGCACACTCTTTTCCTACCCGCACATTAGAAACCCTTACAGGGAAGAAAAAGGATGGGGTGGGCATTCTAAGATACGCCCTAGCCGCTCTCTTTATGTACTTAAAATTCTCCACGGAAAGAGATGAGGCCACATTTCGCGTGGGGTCCACAGGATCCACAAAGATCAGCGGTTCTTTATCCGTAAACCTAACTCTTCTCCCCTTTAACTCAATCCTCTCAAGATAGATTCTCTCCCCCTTTCTAAGCTTTGAGATGCCCTGAAGCGTCCTCTCAAAGCT
>JAGHBW010000043.1 GCA_021160765.1 Thermoplasmata archaeon | reverse complement strand
CCTTTGGGGATGAGCCGTATGACATGGACCTGGAATCGCTGACATCGTCGGTATATATATACAACCCGTTTGACTCCTGGAAGAATATAGAGGTTGAAGCTGAGCTGGAATTTGAAAGGGTGAAGACGGGGGTCTATACTGCCGTGTTCACTGTCCCGGAGAACCTGACAACATACGGGGAGTTTAATATCAAAGTGGAATACGACGATGGGGAGTACTGGGACTACGACTACTACTCCTTTGAAGCGGGACCATACTCCGTCTGGGGAGTTTTCGTTAGCAAGGATTCCTCCTCCTTCGTCTTTGACGTCTACGCTTATGACGGCGAGGGGCGACCCCTGGTGGGAGCGGAGGTCACCGCCGTGGAGTACACAACTGAGGAGGTGGCATCGGGGACGACCGATGAGATGGGAAGGGTGAGGCTGAGGATAGAGGAGGACCTCACCGGGGAGTACAGCGTGGATATAGATCTGAACGTGACCTATGGCAACGTGACGCAGTTCAGTGAGCTCACCTTCTCCTGGCCAGAGGAGTTTGAGATGCTTGAGCCTCCTTTTTCAGATGATTTTGAGGTCTGGGTGGAGAACCTGCCCCTCATGCCCTTTGACGATGATATGCCCTTCTACCACTCTTCCCTCGGCGAGGTGCAGCTTCGCCTCAGGGCCTACTACAACGGTGATTACTACTCAGGCGAGATCATCTGGTATCACTATGTAAATGATGAGGTCGTGGCGGGGAACGTTACTTCGGGGAGCGATGGGCTGTTCTTCATCAATATCTCTCTCCCCGTGGAGGGCTACTATCCCTTCCTGTTTAGGGCCCCCGTCATGACCGGGGAGACAGGGGACATCTGGGAGAGCTCTGCCTTTCCAATAATAATCGTTGCCAGTGCAGAAAACGTATTCAACCTCACACTGGAGGATTTCTTCACTGAGGAGGTGGAGATAACAACCACCCCGCTATACCCTGGCTATCCCATTACCGTTGAGTACAACTACACAGGAGAATTGTCAGGTGATCTTTTCACGTTTTTCATGGTCTCCCCCGGGGCAGTAAACCTCTCCCAACCCTTCTCACATATACTGGGGGAGGGGCCGAGGGGCGCCGCCATAATGAGCGCACTGGGCCCAGCTCACGTGGAGAGGGAGAGCGAGAGCTCCCCTGAGACCCAAGTCACCGTGACGCTGCCGAAGCTTCCCGAAGAGGTTGCGGGGAACAACGTCACCTTTGTGTGTGGGTATATGCACATCCCCTCGGAGATGGACTCCATAGAAGATTTCCTCCTTTTCTACCTCCACATTACAGATTACGTTAAGTTGAACTATGTGACCTTAACCTGGCAGGAACCCCTAGGCACCGTCAAGGGCCAGGTGGTGAACGAGACTGGGGCACCGCTGGAGGGAGCAACAGTCTCCGTAGGGGATGATCAGACAACGACCTCGGAGGATGGGCTCTATGAGATACAGGTTCATCCGGGCACGCACACGGTGGTCGTGACCGCAGAGGGGTACATCCCCGCGGAGAGCACAGTGGATGTGCCGCTTGAGGGAACAGTATACGCAAACATCACCCTTCAGTCCCTCCCAAAGGAGGGCTGGGGACACCTTGTAGTGACCGTGAAGAACAGCAGCGGCGCCCCCTTGGAGGGTGCGGTTGTAACCCTTTTAAGAACTGACAAGAGAGCAGTCACCGGAGAAGACGGGGTAGCTCGTTTCAATTATCTCCCCCTGGGAGATTACACTGTGAGGGTGGAGAAGGAGGGTTACATTTTTGTGACGTCTGCGGTGAGCCTCAAACCCAACGGGACCTTCTACCTCAACGTGACCCTAAAGGCGCTTCCAGCCTTCCCCTGGTGTACGATAATTGTGAGGGTCAAGGATTACCACACTGGCGATCCGGTTGAGGGGGCTGTGGTCACGATCACCAGCGCAGGTGCCAATTACACCGACTCCACCACCACAAACAGCAATGGTATGTGCTTCTTCTCCTACATCCCTGCAGGAGACTACACTGTGAGGGTGGAGAAGGATGGCTACATAACCAACGAGACCTCAGTGACGCCTGCGGTGAACGACACCAATAGCTACACCGTGATGCTGAAGAGGGTGCAGCCGCCGGTGTCAAGGGTTTACAACGGAGGGGTACAGAAGGTGGACGGTAAGTACCGGTTTGAGGTGTATTACAACGACACTGATGGGAGGCCCCCTAAGGGCGTGTACGTGGTGATAGACGGGGAGCGGCACAATATGACGGCGGAGGGGGATGACTATGCTGGCGGTGTGAAATACGTCTTTGAGACTGAGCTTGAGGAAGGAGAGCACAGCTACTACTTTGAGGTGATAGGCCCCGGGGGGGAGCCAGTATCTGCGGCCGACGACACCCCTGTGAGTGCTGGAAGTGCGGCGACCTTCAAGGTGGAGAAAAAGGAAGAAGGACCGCCGCTCATGACTATAGCACTCGTACTTGTGGTGATACTGGTCATAATCGCAGTGGCGGCCTTTGCACTTAAAGGGAAGAAGGAGGAAATGGAGGAGTAATTTTAAAAAGGAATACAAAAAGCCCCCTGAGGTCAGGGGTATTTACCCCCCACGGGAGGCTTGAGAGGTGGGGCGAGTTATCACTCCTTCTTCAGGTGCACATCCACCTGGGGGAGGGGTATCTCTATCCCCTCATCTGTGTACGCTCTGTAGATCTCCCTGGTCATCGCGTCCTTTAAGTCCCAGTAGTCTTCTTCATACTCTTTCTGAAGACCCTAAGGATTACCTTGACCACAACTATACCCATAATAAGGATGAGGAGGGCCCAGATGAGCTCCAGGATCGTCATGTGAATATACGGTATTTTGCTACCTAAACCCATTTAAGACACCTCGGGGCGCTAGGTGGGTGTGTATAAATAGCTTGTGCAGGAAAAAGAGTTCTCACTTCATATAGAAGAACCTCCGTAAGGTCTTTTTGACGGGAAAAATGAAAGTTTTCATCTCCCCCGGGTACTGTACGGAGAGAGTCATTATATAGATGAGGCAAAGGTGAGGTGAAAATTGCCCCACCCGATGGTGAACAAAATATTTATACAAATGAATACTATATGTATTCATGCTTCAGAGACTGTTCACCTCTAAGACGAGAGTTAAGCTACTAACACTCTTCTTGATGAATCCAGAAAGAGAGATGTATGTGAGGGAGATTGCACGGAAGATTGACGAAAACATAAATGCAGTTCGCAGGGAACTAGCAAATCTGGAGGAGATCGGGCTACTGAAAAGTGAGTATAGGGGAAACTCTAGGTACTATATGGTGAATAAGGATTGTCCTATTTATGAGGAGTTAACGAGCATCTTTATGAAATATGAGGGAGTGGCGGGGATACTTAAGGAAAATCTGACTGAACTAGGTAAAATAGATGTTGCCTTTATTTACGGCTCCTTCGCAAAAGGTGGGGCAGGTGCAGATAGTGATATAGACCTCTTTCTGATTGGGGTGGTTGATGAAGATCTTCTTGCGATGAAGATAATGGAAATTGAGAAGAATCTGTCTAGAGAGGTCAATTACGTTCTATTCACACCAGATGAATTTAGAAAGAGAATTGAAGATAGAGATCCATTTGTCATAAATGTTATGAAAGAGCCAAAAATAATGTTGATAGGGGAGATAGATGTTAGAAGACCTTGAGCGAGAAGGATATATAAAAAAACTTCCAGTGGACTGGAAAAAGGTGAAGGATTCACTGAACCTATCAAAAAGGGATATTAGGGTCGCGAGGGAGGTTCTGAAGGACGACTACGATTGGGCATACTCTATTGCTTACAATGCAATATTGCAGGCAGTTAGAGCCCATATGTATTCAAAGGGATATAGGCCATCTGGCAGGAATCAACATATATCCGTGGTTAGGTTTGCAGAGGTGTTTTTAAAAATGGAGGATGTTATTGCTCTGGATAGAATGCGAAGAAAGAGGCATGCATCAATATACGACACTGTGGGGATGATCTCTGAGAGGGAAGCTGTGAATGCTATTGAAAGAGCAGAGAGGTTGGTCAATGAGATTGAGGAGATAATAAAGGAGGAAAATGGAGAAGTGCTATAAGGGAACAAAAAAGATACAAATATGATGAAAACCTTTTCCTCCCAACTGCCCTGTCTTCTGATCGGGCGGGAAAAGAAGAGGTGTGATTTGTATGAAAAGATTTCTAGCTTTGGGAATTCTATTGATATTTTTAGGGCTTGGATTTCTTGACAGTGTGAACGCCTCCCTGGAGTTTGAGGAGTATCAGGTGTATGAGGTTGGACAGGGGCCAGAGTGCCTTAACACCGCAGACATTGACAGGGATGGAGACCAGGATATGGTCATGATATGCAACGGAGACATCCAGACCTCCGCAAGCTCAATAGTCTACCTGATAAACAGCGGAAGCGGGGAATTTGAGAAGAGAACTGATGAGCTCACAAATACACCTTACCTCCTTGACGTGGCGGACATGGATGGGGATGGGGACGCAGATATTGTCCTGAAGGACAACTCCTCCGTGAGAATACTTTCCAACAACGGGGGTGGAGAGTTCACTGAGACCTGGTCCCATGAGCTCTCAACACTCCTCTACAGCAGCCTTAGCGCCCTTGACCTGAACGGCGATGGAAAAAGAGACATCGCCTTCTTTGACGGTGTCTTCCTTCACCTCTTTCTGAGTGGAGGCGGAGACTACACATACAGAAAAGAATCGCTGAACAAGACCTCCTTCATATTCTGGTATGACATGGACGGCGATGGGGACCTGGACATATTCAAGACGTACACCGGGATGAAGCTCTTTGGGGAGATGACGGAACCGCCGAGTATTGAGGTATATCTGAACCGCGGGAACGGTACCTTTGAGAAGGGATACAGTCAGGAACCGGACTACATGGCTGGATTGGT
>JAGHBW010000151.1 GCA_021160765.1 Thermoplasmata archaeon | reverse complement strand
GGTTTTTGTTGGGGATGTGGGTGGTGAGGGTGGGGGGTACATGAAGCTCACACTGAGGGATCCGACAGGAGATGTGAGCGTTTACGCTGACAGGTACCAGGATGACCTCTACGACAGGATTAAAGCGCTCGCCCATGGGGAGAGGGTCAGGGTTATTGCTTCCGTCCGCTCATTTGTGGGCTCTGGCGGAAGGAGGATTCTCTCATTAAGAGCTGTGGAGATGAGGAAGGTGGATGAGGTGGAGGAGAGGTTATTTCCTGCAATGGCCCTCCTATCGCTTCTCAGGAGAGATGCACATCTCAGGAAGGGTGAGCTTCCGCCAGGCGTTGAGGAGGAGTGGAGGGAGACTGTTTCAGAACTCTACTCTCGCCTGGATAGGGAGGTTTGGGCGAACACTCTGAGAAGGGCGCTTAAATGGCTGAAGGGGGAGGTGGAGAGGGTTGAAGAGGAGAGGGAGGAGGGGGAGCTTGACCCCAACGAAATATTCGTTCTGGAGATGCTGAAGGAGCTGAGCGGGCAGGAGGGGGTGAGGGCGGAGGACCTACAGGCATATGTAAGGTCTAGAGAGCTAAGTTTTGAAAACGTCATGGAGGCGATAAGGTCTCTCCTTGAGAAGGGTGTGATCTACGAGCCGACCTTGGGGATTTACAAGATCGTATGAGCTTACAGCCCCCACGGCTTTTGTGAGGACAACCTGGGTTTCCAACTTTATCAGCGCTTCTTAGGGTAACCCGGACATATATGTTGACGGAAGATTGACGGAAGAGAGTCCCCTTTACACCCACCCCCCGGGGGATAATGGGGTGGGTTGCTCCTTTAAGAAGTTTTAAATTTAACTTCAATATTGATGAGAGGGATGAGCCGTACGTTCATTGGTGTTGCCTGGCCCTATGCCAATGGCCCTCTCCATCTGGGGCACATAGCAGGGTGCTACCTCCCCGCAGACATATACGCCAGATACATGAGGCTGAGGGGGGAGGAGGTTCTGATGGTCTCAGGATCTGACCAGCACGGCACACCCATAACACTGCACGCTGAGGAGGAGGGCACCACACCTGAGGAGATAGCGGAGAGATATCACAGGAGGAACGCTGAGTCCTTGAGGAGGCTTGGGATCTCCTTTGACCTCTACACAAAGACCCACAGGGAGGGCCACTTCAGGGTAGTTCAGGACATCTTCCTGACTCTTCTCAACAAGGGATTCATTTACAGGAAAAGTATGGAATCCCCCTACTGTCCCAAGTGCAAGAGGTTCCTTCCGGACAGGTATGTGGAGGGAACGTGCCCTTACTGCGGCTACCCCAAAGCCCGGGGGGATCAATGTGACAACTGTGGCAGGACGCTGGACCCCAAGGACCTTATTGATATAAAGTGCAAGATATGTTCCTCAACGCCTGAATTCAGGGAGACGGAACACTTTTACCTCAAGCTCTCAGCTTTTGAGGGGAGGCTTCGGGAGTGGGTCTCCGGGAAGAGGAACTGGAGGGCGAACACCCTCAACCTAACCATGAACTGGCTCAAAGAGGGGTTAAAGGACAGGCCCATAACCAGAGATATAACCTGGGGGGTTCCAATACCCGTTGATGGGTACGAGGATAAAAGGATATACGTCTGGTTTGATGCTGTATGCGGCTACCTCTCCGCCTCACTTCAGTGGGCGGAGGAGACTGGGGATAAGGAGGCGTGGAAGAGGTTCTGGCTGGATGAAAATACAAGGCACGTCTATTTCCTGGCCAAGGACAACATACCCTTCCACACGATCATCTGGCCTGCCATGCTCATGGGTTATTCTGAACAATACCATCTTCCCGATGACGTTCCCGCAAACGAATACCTGAAGCTGGGAGGAGAGCAGTTCTCCAAGTCAAGAGGGCACGCTCTCTGGCTTGACGACTTCCTTGAGAGGTACTCCGCTGACAACGTGCGCTTCTATCTCTCTTATATAATGCCTGAGAACAGGGATGCCACCTTTGACATGGAGGAGTTCGTTCAGGTGGTGAACACTGAGCTTGTAGGAAACGTGGGGAATTTCATCCACAGGGCTCTGAGCTTCACAGCTACCAGGTTCGGGGAGGTGCCAGGGTTAGGGGAGCTTACTGATGCAGACAGGGAGATGCTCTCCCACCTTGAGAGGAGTTTCAGGGATGTGGGAGATCTGCTTGATGGCTTCCGTTTCAAGGAAGCGCTGAAAAGGGCACTGGAGCTCTCCCATGAGGCCAACAGGTATTTCTCTTCTCAAGAGCCGTGGAAACTCATTAAAGGGGAGAGGGAGAGGTGTGGAACGGTTCTTAACGTCTCCCTGCAGGTTGTGAAGGGACTTCTTATGATGCTCCATCCATTTGTACCCTTCAAGACGTCTGAGATGTGGAGGGAGCTTACCGGGAAGGGGATCCAGGAGTCTCATTGGGAGGATGCTCTTGGAGGGGTTGAGGAGGGGAGGGTTCTCAGGAAGACCCCCCCGCCCTTCAGTAAGATTGAACCCTTTGAGAAGGTGGAGGAAAGAGAGGTGAAGGAGATGGAAGAGAAGGAGTACGTAACCGTGGAGGAGTTTCTGAGGATGGGGCTGGTGGTGGGCAAGGTTCTAGAGGTGAAGGACCACCCAAAGGCAGACAAACTCTATCTGCTCAAGGTGGACATAGGGGAGGAGGTCAGGCAGATCGTTGCGGGTCTTAAGGGGATATATACTCCCGAAGAACTTGAAGGTAAGCTTATTGTTATAATCAAGAACCTGAAACCGGCGAAGTTGAGGGGTGAGATCTCGGAGGGCACGCTTCTGGCTGCCGAGAACGATAAGGGTGTGGTGTCCATTCTTCAGCCGGACAAGGAGATTGAACCGGGTGCCCCCATCCACTGAAGCACATTTTGTAGAGGGTGAATTCTCAGTACAGGGTGTGGGGCGGGTCTCAGAAGAACATCCCAGCGGGGACCTCCCGTACCCCCTCCCCCATGGATGTCCTATTTTTTATCTTCTCAAGTGCCTCCTGAAAATCCTTCAGCCGCACCTTATAGCGCCTCTTTCTAATGGCCATCATCCCCGCCTCTGTTGAAAGGGCCTTTATCTCCGCCCCGCTAAGGCCATCGGTCATCTCTGCCAGTATTTCCAACTTCACATCCTTGGAGAGGTTCATTCTCTTTAGATATATCTTCAGGATCTCCTCTCTGGCATGCCTATCTGGCATTGGTATCCAGATCACCCTGTCTATCCTCCCCGGGCGCATGATAGCCCTGTCTAGGACCTCAGGGCGGTTGGTTGCTGCTATAATCCGAACGTCGCTTAGGGGATCAAATCCGTCCATTTCCGCCAGGAGCTGCATGAGAGTCCTCTGAACCTCCCTGTCAGCTGATGTGGTCTCCTCTTCCCTTCTGTGAGCAATGGCATCAAGCTCGTCAAGGAAGACTATCGCTGGGGCCTTTTCCCTGGCCATCTGGAAAAGCTCCCTCACCATCCTTGCCCCCTCTCCTATGTACTTCTGAACCAGCTCTGAACCCACAAGGCGAATGAAGGTTGCAGAGGTCTCCCTGGCTATGGCCTGGGCAAGCATTGTCTTACCGCACCCTGGAGGGCCAGCCAGAAGTACCCCCTTTGGGGGATCAACACCAACCCTCCTGAATATTTCAGGTTTAAGAAGCGGGAGCTCTACAACCTCCTTCAGCTCCTCTATCTGTTCTTTTAGCCCACCGATCTTGTCAAAGGTAACATCTGGCTTTTCAATGACCTCCATGGCACCTACAAGCGGGTCCTTAGAGGGTGGGAGTATAGAGGTTATGGTCATACTGTCCCTTGTCATGGCCACCTTTGTTCCCACCTTCAGGTCCTCAAAGGAAACCCTTCCTGAAACCTTAACTAGAAACGTGGGTCCCCCGGGGGTTGATACGATCACCCTATCTTTATCTAGAATGTCCACCACTGTCCCCACAACCTGCGGTGGGCTTCGCAATCTTGAGATCTCCTCGGAGAGGGACATAAGGCGGCTCTTCAACCGTTCTATCTCCCTTTCCATATACTCCCTCTCCTCCCTGACCCTCCTTAAATCGTAAAGGGCCTCGTCCTCCTCTTCCCATAGCCAGATGTCATCCCCCTCCTCAATATCATCCAGACCAGATGACAGGTCCCTTATACTTTTTGCACCATACAGGCGGAAATCATCCGTCTCCTTTTTTTCATTCTTCTTCATCGTCATCACATTCTTTTCCTTGAAGATACTCTCATTTCCAGGTGGAATATGAAATTTGTGGTTTATTTTACGTATTATTATCTCACGTGTAACAGTAAAATTTAAAGGCCCAGTTAAATTAGTTCCATTTATGAGATCTATATCCACACTTTTTCTGGTGGCTCTACTTCTGGTGACCTTTCTACCCCTAAGCGTCGGTGAGGACCGGTTGATAGGAACAAAGGATGTGAGGGTTAACGACGACGAGTCCTTCTTTGACCAGCAAAAAGTCAGCTGGGCCCTCACGGAGGAGGGATATATCTATGCGGTGTGGGAGGACAATAGGGAGGGGTATTGGAGCATATTTTTCTCCAGATCCTTTGATGGGGGGAGAGTGTGGGGGGATGGGAGTATGAACAACAACGATGTAAACGTAGTAGACGACCCCACAGGGTTGTACTCTCACAGGGACCCGGCAATTGCCTTTGCTGAAAACGGCACACTATATGTCTTATGGCAGGACTCAAGAGAGGGCCCCTGGAGGATTTACTACTCCATCTCGGAGAATGGGGGGGAGAACTGGAGCGCCTCAAAGCCGATCGGCGGGCCTCAAGGAAACCAGACAGAGGTGGTGGCTTCAACGGTCAGGGGAGTGGTGTGGGTTGCTTGGCTCCAGGAGGGGGATAGTGGGGTTGAGGTACTCCTCTCCCGCCTCCTTGACAACGGCACCTTCAGTGAGCCTGAAAGAGTTGATTCGGTTGAGGGTGATAAGAGCTCTCTATTCTCAACTACAGACGGCTCAACTCTTTATCTTCTATGGGTTGGAGTGGATAATGGGGGAAAATCCGCCATATATGAGCTGAGGCTCCGTGGGGAGAATCTGAGCGAAGGGAGGGGTCATGAGCTTATTCTGGTTAATTCTCCACAGCACGGCAGTGTGTACGATCCCTACGCGTACGCGGACTCCTTCGGGAACCTCCTCCTTGCATATGAGGAAGAGAACTACAGCTACACCACAGTAAAATACCTTGTTCAGTACCCCGATGGTGTTCTTCTGGGACCTTACACCGTTCGCTCCCCGTGGGCCAACGTCACCTATCAGGCGGATCCTTCAATAGTGTCGGATTCTCAGGGGAACATCTATATATTCTGGGCGGAGGGAGTAGACGTTGATCACCTCATCAAGGGTGGATGGACCGACAGGGTGGGTTCGGAGGTCCGTGACGTTAGGATAATGGACTGGACAATAACCATGGGTGTTAGGCCCCATGACCCGGAGTACACCTACTCAATGATGGAGAGGGGGGATACAAACGCATTTCTTGTTAAAGGGACACCCTCCCTCTTCTGGATTGATGCGAGAGACGACCCGAACCCCTCAATCCCCGTTCCGGAGAACTACGACGTATACTTCAACACATACCCCGCACAGAGGAACACACCTCCAAGGGCACCGGAGGTGTCTGTGAGGGATGTTGTCTGGAACGCTGCAACGGTGGAATGGGAGAGATCAGATGCACTGGACTTTAAAAGATACGTGATTTATTTGAGTGAGGAGGAAGGATTTGTGCCTGATGAGGGGTCCAAATGGACTGAAATCACGTTAAGAAATCAGACGGAGTTCAGGGTTGAGGGTCTCACAATGAACACGACATACTATGTGAAGGTTGCTGTGGAGGATTCCTCAGGTGCGGTGAACCTCTCTCAGGAGGTCTCCTTTAAAACCCCCATCAACGCACCTCCGAGAGTAGAGATCATCTCCCCAAGGGAGGAGGTCACAGTGGACAGACGGGTGAACCTCATATTCAGTGTGTTTGACCCAGATGACAACGCTTCTGTGACGTTGAGGTTATATGGTGGGGGTCTTCCCCCCGGGGGAGAGGTGTTGCAGAACCTCAGCGAGGGTGAAACTGGCCTAATTAACTACACGTGGGACACCTCGCAGCTTCCCAACGGGACCTACCTGGTGAAGGTGATTGCCAGAGATGGGGCTAACCCACCTGTTGAGAGGGCGTTCCCTCCAGTTACAGTATTTCATCCCTCTCCAACCCAGGAGGAGTATCTGAAGATTTCAACGGTAATCCCCTCCCCCGGTTCTCAGAGTATAGATCTCAGGACAGTGTTCAGAGTTGTCTTTTCCGAGGAGGTGAACAGAAGCAGTATAGGTCCCACCAGCGTCTCCCTTGTTGTCGGTAGCGAGAAACTAACTCCCTCTATCACGCTCCTTGATGACGGAATCACCCTTATTGTGGATCCGTTAACGCTACTTCCCCCCCTTTCAGACTGTACCCTCACCATATCCTCAGAAGTGGCATCTTTGAAGGGGATGAGGCTTGATGGGAGGGGTGTGGGCGCGCCATCAGACGCCGTCTTCATGTTCCGTGTAAGGGCGGATAATGAAGGACCAGAGGTTGTGGACTATCAACCCACCGGGACGATGGTCTCACCAGACACAGTTATATCAATTCAATTCTCCACGTGGATTGACACGTTAACGGTGATGACCGGTATTAGGATTATGGTGGAAGGTGGAGGTGAGGTCCCCTTCACTTACACCTACGACAGCAACCTTTCAGTGCTTATAATACACCCCAAGGGGCTGAACTACTCTGAGACATACGTAGTTGAGATAAATGGTGGTTTGAAGGGAAGAAATGGTCTTTCAGCGAAGAACTACCTTTGGAACTTCACAACACTTCCCATTTCTATGGCACCTGATTCGGATGGGGACGGTCATCCGGACCCTGTGGACGCATTTCCCAACGACCCCAATGAGTGGAGGGACACAGATGGTGACGGTGTGGGGGACAACGAGGATAAAGACGATGATAACGATGGTATGCCTGATAAGTGGGAGATAGAGCACTCTCTAGACCCCCTCTACCCAGATGGGGAAAGAGATGAAGACGGCGACGGCTACACCAATCTGGAGGAGTATCGGGAGGGAACAGACCCCAGAGACCCGAACTCTTACCCCTCCCGGACCCCTTACCTTCTCTACGCGGCGGTGATAGCTGTAGCAGTGTTCCTCCTCTCCGTCCTATATTATATGAAAAGAAGAGCGGGAGGTGGGGAGTGGTGGGAGTAGAGGGTCCAGGGGGCACCTACTCTTGTGATGGTATGGGGAATGCTTATATGCTGGTAGGGAATTAAGAATGGAGAGAGCCCAGATGGAATAATGAACCCGGGGTGGTGAAGACGATGAGAAGAATTCTTCTGGCTACAGTCCTTGCGTCTCTTGTACTGACGCTTCTTCTCCCTCAAATAGAGTGGGGGGAGGGGAGGAGAGCCGATAAGGAGGACAGCTTTGGATACTTCTGGGTGGACAGCAAACCTCCTGCTCCCACTGTAGAGTACAATTGGCTGGATGTGAAAAGTTCCGGTACCAAACTGACCTTCACCTCTGCCGGTAATCCTGCCACCATAAGCCTTCCATTCTCCGTCCCATTTTACGGCAGGAGCTACAATAAATTGTACGTCTCCTCCTACGGATTCATCAGCTTTCAGGCCTTCTCTTCCTATTATGGCGGTGTTAGGATACCATCATCATATGCCCCCAACGCTGTGATAGCGGTTTACTCCTGCTCCGACTCATCATATTATGGAACCAACAGCGGAACATATTACACCGTCTCTACCAGCAATGGGGCTAAATATGTGGCTATTGAATGGGTTACAAATTACGATCAGAATTACGAGGTGATCATATACGAGGGTGGGCTCATAAAAATGCAGTACCGCGATGTGGACGCCAGCTACAGCTGGTACTCCAACGGGAACAGAGCTTACGTCGGGATTGAGGACCACTCCGGCACTGTTGGCACCGTTTACTGTGCAAACTCTGGTAATATTCAAAACAAACTTGCGATCATCTTCACCAAGTTTAAGAGTTATGTGAACTACTTTGAGATCACCAATGGAGACGGAAACACGGGAAAGATGCTCTTTGCCAAATACCGTACATATCACATGGTTTTGGAGGTGAAGGACGATGGCGGCTGGGAGGACATCTCCGAGGTGTTCGTTCAGTTCGGGAACTTCACTGGTGCCCCGGTGATCGTGTATGACGGCGCCAACGGTACAATATCCATAAACGACCCCCGGGGGTATATGAGCCTGGTGGAGGATGAGTGCATTGTTAGAAGCCTTGGGCAGTACATAGCACGGCTGACAATAGCGTTCCAGATATCCTTTACTTTCCCCCAGAACGGGTATATCAACATCACCGTGGACATTAAGCCCATAACAGCACTGCCTGTTAGCAGATACTACTTGGATATGGCCTATGTTATAAGCAGGGTTGTGGTTTCTGGTGTGCCCTCCTTCAAAGGTTCAGTTCAGGGCAAACTTGAGAGTGGGGATTTTGTGAAGGGGGGAGAGCTGGTGAACCTGACGGGTCTCTCTCTTTATTACAATATGACCGTTTACTCCCCACCGAATGAGGTCTTCTCCGTTTATCTTGAGGACAACAGGGGGAGAAGGTGGTGGGACAACTCCTCTTCCGGAAGGAGGGTTAACATCGTCACCAGAGCGCCTGAGGAGGATATGATATGGAATCTTCACTTCGGAGTAGAGGGGATCCCAGAAATCTCCCTGATCATGGCGCCAATAGAGGTCTCCTTTAAGGTTGACAACTCTCCCCCACCACCGCCCTTCAACGTGAAGGTCCACGATGACTATTTCAACTCCACCCGCACGGAGTACGACGACGACAGAGAGATATTTATAACGTGGGAGGAGGAGGAAGAGGACGGCTCCGGCATAAGCCATTATGTGATAATCATAAAGCACCGGTTAGGGGTTCTAACCATAACAGTATCAGACCCTGAGACCAAGCGATACAGGCTGGAGGATGCACCCTTAGGGAGGCTTCAGGTCGGTGTTGGTGCAGTGGACAAGGTGGGGAACGTTGGTGAGGTGACATATACCAATTTCACCGTGGATCTTTCTGAGGTGGAGTTCAAACTTATTCAACCGGAGGAGAGCCTCTGGGTCACCACGAAGAGCCCTCAGGTGGTTGTTGAGATCAGCGACCCGGACACAAAGGTGGACGGACCTTCTGTGGAGTACTCCATTTCAACGGATGGGGGAAGGACATGGAGCAGCTGGAAGGCGGCAGGGGCGTACGAGAGAAAGGAGACGCTACAGGTTCAGGTCACCCCCACTCTTCGGGAGGGTAAGAGGAACCTTATACGCTTCAGGGCGAGAGATGTGGCTGGAAATCCCCCTACCATAAGTCCCTCCTACAATGTCTGGGTGGACTCGGAGGGGCCAACCTTTTTTGATTTCTACCCTGGGGAGGAGTGGTTGGGAGAGACTACTGTAACAGTCAAGATAAAGGTGAGCGATGGACCTGGTTCGGGGGTCAACGAATCCACTGTAATGTACCGCTACAGCAGGATGGGACCTGACCACTACACCTCCTGGACACCCCTCCCGGGGGTCATGGACTCCTATGGGGTTTTTCACGCCCAGGTCACCATTAGTCTATCCAGAACGGGGCAGAACCTCATACAGTTCTGCGCAAAAGACCTTGTGGGACATGAATCTTACACCCCCGAATACGTAATCCACGTTGACAACCCTCCAGAGGTGTCAATACTCTCGCCGGCGAACGGTGAAAGCTTCCTGGACAACCAGACGGTTATGCTTAAATGCTCTGTTGCGGACAGAGATGGGAACAACGACACTCTGAGCATAACCTGGAGCGTGGATGGGGGGGTTGTTGGTGAGGGGGAGAATGCGGAGGTTGGTCCCCTCTCTCCAGGTATACACACAATACAGGTGACGGTTAAAGACTCCTTCTACACTGTGAAGGAGAGGGTAAGAATCCGGGTGGAGGCTGCCCCGCCCACGGACCCGTACCAGAGGGATACTGACGGTGATGGGATACCCGATGGATACGAGATTGAATGGGGGCTGGACCCGGAGGTTCCGGATTCAGATAAGGACAAGGATGGGGACGGTTACACGAACTTGAGGGAGTACCTTGCCGGAACTGACCCCACAAAGAGCTCATCCAGGCCAGGTGCAGGTCTCGTCAACACTTCCCCCTCCATAGCTCTTATTGCTCTTCTTGTGGTGGTGGGTGTTGGGCTGGCCTTGTTGAACTTCTTCCTCAAGCGAAAATGGAATGAAAAGCTTCTGACCATGCAGAGCGCCGTACCGGGTGTGGGCGGGATTGAGCCATCTTTAGGAGGGGTTGAGTCGTCTCAAGAGCTTCCCGCACCGGTCCAAACCTCTGCACCTCTTCCCCCAGCACAGGACCAGGAGGGTTTCCCCCTTCCGGAGGAGGCTGCAGAGGTTGTTGAGGAAGGAAAGCCTCCCGCCGCTCCCCAACCCGCTTCTACGTATGAACAAGAAGAGCCCTCCCCGTATCAGTATCCATCAGCGCCACCTATTCAGGAAGGGGTGGAATCTCAGGAAGGTCAGGTGTATCCCTCATCGGAGACTGCACCTGTTCAGGGAGGAGAGCCTCAGGAGGGTGTAGTGGGAGAAGGGGAGGCCAGGAAGGCAGAGGAGGGTGAGGAGGAATCAATACCCATTCCCCCTCCACCACCCCCTCCCC
>JAGHBW010000045.1 GCA_021160765.1 Thermoplasmata archaeon | reverse complement strand
GGGTTGGGCCGGGAAAGGTCACCCTTAAGGCTCCCTATCTACACTGGAACGCACCTCCAATCTTGATAAAGTCCCTTCCAAAGAGAATTTATCTACAGGAGGAGGGGGACCCGCAAACCCTCCACCTCAAGGATTTCGTTGATGATGATCTTATTCCTCCCTCAAATCTCACGTTCAAAGTGGATCTTAAGGGCCTTCCAGGTGCAGTGTTGAGCACGGCTGGGGAGGAGGTCATATTAACGCCTCCTAATGAGGCTAACACTACCCTCCGGGGTCTTCTTCTCTGTGAGGTCTCAGACGGTATGTGGAACGTCAGGATGGGTGAAATAGAGGTTGTTCTCCTCCCTGTAGACGATCCCCCGAAGGTCCTTCACAGGGTGATTGAGTTTACCGCCCGTGGTGAGGGAACATTAAACCTAACGGAGGCCGCTCCTGTTATTGATCCAGAGGGGCGCCCCCTCACCTACTATATCCTTACAGGTCTCTCAGCTAGACGGACCTTGTTAACAGAGGAGTACAGCCTGGAGTTTGATGGTGAGACCCTTAAGGTATGGGTGAGGTCCCTCTACACGGTGAAGAGTGTTGAGGTTGAAATACTGGCCAGCGATCAGCCGCTCCCACCCTCCCGGCCGGGATATTACCGTCTTCCCACAAGACTCATTCACTCCACCTTCACCCTCATGTTGAACCTCATCCCACGCTCCAACGTCACCTTCCTCGCCCCCGGCCATATAACAATTCTTGAGGACTCACCACCCATAACCATACCTCTAAAAATGAGGGGGTATCTGTCAGGTGTCTCCCTGCGGGCCATGTCCTCAGAAGATTGGCTTTCAGCCAGAATTCTAGGAGACAACCTTACCATCACAACGTCGGAGAACTCCTTCGGCACTGCAACAGTAAGGGTTGAGGCAGTAAAATCCTCAGAGGTTGTTGGAGTTCACACCGTAGAGGTATTCGTCTCCCCTGTGGACGACCCCACCCAGATACACGTGGCTGGTGAAACGCAGAGGGAGGGGGAGTTCTACTTCTGGGGTTCCGCCCACGATGTGGACGACAAGATTATAGCGGTGGAGTGGAGGGTGGACTACGGCTTCTGGCAGGTGGCCAACGGAACTGAGGAGTGGTATTTTACACTCCCCTCCTCTTCTCTTCCTGCGGGGAAACACACGGTGTGGGTGAGGGCCCTCACCCCAGAGAAGGTTTCTCTTGCCGTATCACACCCCTTCCTTGTCCCATCACCCTTCCTTCTCAAAGACTCTGACGGAGATGGTTATCCGGATCCCCTGGACCTCTTCCCTCACGACCCCAACGACTGGCAGGATTCAGATGGAGACGGGGTGGGGGACAGTAAAGACCTCTTCCCTCTTGATCCAACAGAGTGGTGCGACTCAGATGGGGATGGTATTGGGGACAACTCAGACCCCCATCCGGAGGTCCCCGAATGGGCCTATGAGATGGGTGGGGTGAGCTATCCTGTACCAAGAGAAGCTTTAATAGGAGCGATAGTGGTGGGTGGTAGCGTGATCGTGTACGTCCTTTATGTTGTGTTCGGGAGCATCCTAGCTGCCCTTGCTGTGAGCCTGTACTCCAAATTGAGTAAAAGGGACGTTTTAGACCATGAGATAAGGGGTCTCATCAGGGGCTACATTATAGCAAACCCCGGGGACCATTACTCAAACATAAAGAGGAACCTGAACCTCAACAACGGTACACTGGCCTATCACCTGAGGGTCCTGGAGAAGCACGGGTTGATAAAGAGCCAGATAGATGGCATGTACAGAAGGTACTATCCTACTGAGGTCACCGCAGCGCAGATCAAGGGGAACATAACCAAGCAGGAGGAGATATTCAACAAGATCGTGGAGAAGCCAGGGATAACTGTTAAGGAGATCTCTAAAGAGCTCGGTCTCTCCCGCCAGATCGTCAATTACCACGTTAAGAACCTTGTTAGGGCCAGGCTTGTGACCTGGGACAGGTCGGACAAGGTCACACGCTTTTTCCCCGCTGAAAGTGAAGAGCCCTAGCGTAGGAGAAGAGGTCCCCCGCCTGGTATATATCCATCTGGACCTGGGAGAGGGGTTTGGCCTGAATCAACACCTCCCCCTCCCTTCTTATCTCGCCGGTTAGAAGGTCTATCTCCACCACATCCCCCGTTTTGAGATCAGTGTTGAATATTCCCGGGGCCTCAATCAGTGGCCATCCGGAGTTTATGGCGTTCCTCTTATAGATCGCACCGAAGGACTCACCGACGATGGCAGCAATCCCTAAGGCTATGAAGCAGTCAACAGCGTGCTGGCGGGAGGAGCCCGCCCCGAAGTTCCTCCCAACAACCAGTATGTCCCCCCTCCTCGCCTTCTTTGGAAAGTCCTCCCACCCGGGGAGGTTTGAAAAGGCGTACATCTTCATCTCTTCTGGATCCGTTATGGTGAGGTACCGGTTGTGGTCAATCATATCTGTATCCACATCATCCAGCCTTCTTCCCTTATCGTCCGTGAGCATCCATATCCTGCCCTTGATCACAGTTGGCTTCACCCTACCACGCTCCTGTAAGATAACCCTTAACCGCCGAGGCCGCCGC
>JAGHBW010000102.1 GCA_021160765.1 Thermoplasmata archaeon | reverse complement strand
TCCCAATCCTCAAGTTCAATTCCGTGCTCCTTCAATATCTCCAGTGTAAGTCCAAGCCCCTCCATGAGCTCCTGAATCTTGCGCCTTATTCTCTCCTTACGAGCCTTCTCCGCAATTTCCATAGCCTTCTCAGAACCAGGCCACTCCGGAGGCACCTTTATCCTCATACTGTCTAGTATCTCTTTGTGCTCTTCAAGCCACTGATCTATCTGCTCTATGGGGACACCTTCAAAGGAGTCAAAGCAGACATCGCATGTGGCAGGTTCATTTATGGGTACGGTGGTCTTACCGCAGGAACACGTCCATGTCGGTATCCCTGGGTAGATGTAGGGCTCGTCTTCTTTGATCCTCTTTCTCTCCTCCACAAACTTCTTTATCTTCTCCTCCAGTTCGTACTTCTCCTTGCTCTTCTTCCCCATCAGTAAAAACAGCGCACCGGCAGCAACCACCGCCAGGATGAGCCCTACAATGAGGTACTTTCCAAGCCCCTCCTTGCCCGAGACCTCCTTCTCCTTCAGGACGATCTCAATGGTGGCGTTATCGGACTTAAGATAACTGTCATCCATAACCTGAAGGGTGACAGTGTATTTGCCTGCCATCTCAAAGGTTTTTGTTATTGTGGTGGCACCCGTCCGGTTTACCAGGATCACCTTTCCGTCCGGGGTGGTTATAGTCCAGATGTACTGAAGGTCGGCTGGGTCAGTATAATCGTCCGTGGCGTTTGCCATAAACGTAATGGACTCGTGGACATAGAACTCCCTTTTGTCCTCCGGATACGTTGTAATTGAGATGATTACAGGGGGTTGATTCACCCCAGCAGTGTACACTTCAAGGTCTTCAGAGAAGGGTCCACGGTTTTCATTGTCGTCTATAATTGAGACATTTATGATGTACAGCGTCCCCCTCGTAAGGCCCGTTATATTGGCCCAGTTTTGATGTATATTCTCAATCCTCAATTCGTTGTACCTCTTGTACCCAGCCCTGCGGTACGTGATGAGGTAGCAGTTGAAGTCAGGCACGTCCTGAGGTGTGATCTTGTCCCAGGTAATGTTAATGAAATGTTTTCCAACAGAAGAGACCTTTAACCCACTGACGCCTATGGGGGGTATCCTGTCTGTGTTGTTTACAGGCTCCACAGGCCCGGCGGTATTATTGACGTCAAGAAGGGTGTTCTCGTTGTTGTTCCAGTCCACAACGGTCACGGCTGCCCAGTAGGGATGTCCATCTATCAGCCTCTCACCGTTATACTCTGTAATATGGTAGGAGTTCGTCTCCTTTTTGTATATTTCAGTGAGGGGATTCATACCTACAACGGATGTGATGGGTTGATCTGAGAAGTAAATCCTGTATTTCCAGAAATCAGTCACGTCGTATGCGGGGAGCCATGTAAGGTCCAGAGCTCCTCCATTGTCATTTAAGGTGTCCTGAAGCATAACCCCCCTAACCTGAATTGATGGAGGAGTATGATCTGTGTTGTCAAAGGCGAAAATCGGTCCCACAGTGTTGTTGGCGTTTAAGGTGGTGTTCATCTTCTCGTTGAAATCCATCACCGTCACAGCGAAGTAGTAGGCCTTTCCAGGTCTTAGAGGCTCTCCCAGGTACTTGTTTACAACAACGCTGTGGTTCTGAAGGCGGGGAATGGTTGTGAAGAGCTCTGCATCATTTACATTTCTTATCGGGCTTCCTGAAACCCAGATGTAATATTGAAGGAAGTCGTCTATCTCATAATAATCCCATTCCAGGGTTATGGCACCCCCCTCATCATCCGGGGTGTCGTAGCCTCTTAAATTGCTTACTAAGGGCGGCGGGAGGTCGTGGTCGTTCTTGATTCTTACAGGTCCGAACGGGGTTACGTTGGGGTTGTAGTTCCCGAAGACGTCCACCGCCATAACTGCGAACCAGTAGAACTTGCCGTTCTCCAACGGTTTTCCTCCATCCGCCGTGGATATGTTTATGAAGGTCTCCATGGGGTCTGTAATTACCATCTCCGGAGTGAAGTTTTCAACGTTGTTGAAGAACTCCGAGCGCACGTAGATTCTATATTCCTTGAAGTCCCTCTGATCAGCTGGTCCAACGGGGTCCCAGAACAGCTGGGCCCACCCCCCGTCATCATCAGGCCTGTCCCTTGCGTCCTGTATCACAATGGGCTGGGGCGCCACTGTGTCCCAGTACTTTCCAGCCCTTGCGGTGGCTATGTTTGACAGCGGCGCCTCATTTCCCACATCATCGTAGGATTTAAGAGCAAAATAATAGAGTTCACCTGGGATCAAACCGTCATCGGGCCCAAGTTCATATCCCTCAGGATTGCTGTCCCCGGGGTTCAGAATCTCATCCTGGAGGGTGAGTTCCAGTACCGTGGTGGTGTTGTTATCGTTCCAGTTCTCCTCAGTAATGTTCTCATTGTGCCTCATCTTCAGGACAACCCTTTTAACCTTTCCAACGAGTGTGCCGTTGAAATCGTTGTCCGCTGGGAACTCAAAGAATATTTTGATTCTGCCCTCATCGTCCCAGGAAGTGGCGGGTACGGTGTAGGCCTGCAGGGTGGTCACGCGGGTGGGGGGGAGCGCATCCACGTATGGGCCGCGACGCAGGTTGGGAGGTGTGTTGGAGAAAACGGGCCCAACCGATCCCACAGAGGCTTTTGCCTCTACAGTGAGGAATAGAGGTGCCTGATCGTTATTGGGTTTCACTGAGTTTGGAAGGGTTGTCTGAACCT
>JAGHBW010000224.1 GCA_021160765.1 Thermoplasmata archaeon | reverse complement strand
GTAAAAGGGCATCTGAAGATAGAAGGGGGGAAGCTTCCCGGGGGTGATCTCAGTGCGGGGGTTTCCCACATAGAACGCATCAAGAGTAGCCTGGCCGCCCTGGGAGAGGGCTAGGTAATTCCTGACAAGGGAAAAGCTTCGCCTCACCTCCCCAGGACCTTCTTTAAGCATATCCAGGATCGCCTTCTTGTTTCCCTCCGATTCGCTGGAGGTTAGGTCCAGCACCCATGAATGCCTTCCATCGCCCACTATTGCTGTGTGCGGCTCATGTGAGAACTCCCTGATCCTCCCGGATATCCAGTGATATCTTCGGGCCATTCTCTTTGAGGAGTTCATCCCCTGCTGTACAACCGCCCAGTTCCCATGTTCATCCACGAAAAATGTGTGATGATATAGGGGGTAACCATCCTGTATCGCAGCGGTGTCAACCTTGGCAACAAGTCTGCTACACCTCTTTAGATACTCCGGGTCTGCGTCCAAAAGATTGCGGTTCACCAACTCCTCTATCTGCGGAGGGACCCTCCTCATCCTCCCACCCTTCCCTCCCAGAACTGCTATCCCATGTTCCTCCATTTTCAATGCCTCAGCCAGGGCACCACAGGTCACAGTTGTTGTTCCGGAGGAGTGCCAGTCAAATCCCAGAAGCATTGAGAGGGCCTGAAACCAGAACGGATCAGCCAGCCTCTCCAGTGTGACACGGGGGGAGAACTCCTCCGCCATCGCGCGGAATATCTCTCGTGCCAGGGCCACCATCCTTTGAAAGAGCCACGGGGGGGCCTTCCCGGGGTGTAAGGGCAACTCCGCCACTGCGCTTCTGTACACAACTTCTCTCTCCCCTCAACTTCTATATAAACATTTTACGGGGGGGTAGCTGAAGGATGTTGAAAAAGATTAAAATCCCTAAGTATGTATTCCCCCCCAAGGTGGGTTGATGAGGCTGGAGAAGCACCCTGTTCTGGATTTTAAACGTGGAAAGCGTGTCACCATATATCTGGATGGAAAGGAAGTGGAGGCGTATGAGGGAGAGACAATAGCGATGGCCCTTTACGCTGCAGGGGTGAGAGAGCTCTCCCGGAGCCAGGTCTTCTACAGACCTAGGGGGCTTTTCTGTGCAATAGGAAAGTGTGCCTCCTGCATAATGACCGTTGACGGTGTACCCAACGTAAGGACCTGCATAACCCCTGTTAAGGATGGTATGAGGGTTGAGACACCCCGGGGACCACCCACACTCCCCCAAACTGCACCTCCGAAGGAGTTCCACAACCCCGAAGAGCACGAGTACGATTTTCTGGTGATAGGGGGTGGCCCTGCAGGTCTTCAGGCTGCAATACAGGCGTCTGACATGGGTGCCAGGGTGGCCGTTGTGGACGAGGCGCCCAGGCTCGGTGGGCAATTGATAAAGCAGACGCACAAATTCTTTGGAAAGAGGCAGCATTACGCGGGGGTTAGGGGTGTTAAGATCGCCGAAATTCTGATTGAGGAGGTCAGAAGGAGGGGGATTGATGTGTTCAGCCGAACATCTGCGGTTGGACTGTTCAGGGAGGGGGAGGGGTGGGTTGTACCTGCGGTGATGGAGGAGAGGGAGCTTCTCAAATTCACTGCAAGGGCCGTCCTTGTTGCCACCGGGGCCATGGAGAAGTACCTTCCGTTTCCTGGTGCAGACCTCCCCGGGGTCTACGGGGCAGGTGCTGTCCAGACCCTCATGAACACCTACGGGATCGTTCCTGGAAAACGGGTTCTTATCGTCGGTGCTGGAAACGTCGGCCTCATCCTGGCGTATCAATTGATGCAGGCGGGTGTTGAGGTGCCGGCCATTGTTGAAGCACTTCCCAGGGTGGGGGGATATTTCGTTCACGCAGCGAAGGTTAGAAGGCAGGGTGTTCAGATACTGACAAGACATACCATTGTAAGGGCCTATGGAGAGGGGAAGGTGGAGGGGGCCACCATAGCTAGGCTAGATGAGAACTGGAAGGTGGTGGAGGGGACAGAGCAGGAGTTTGAGGTTGACGTTGTGGCACTTTCCGTGGGTCTGAGACCCTCTGTGGAACTCCTTCAGCAGGCTGGCTGCAGCATGAGGTATGTGAGGGAGCTGGCAGGGATGGTTCCGTTGAGGGACGGGAACATGCAGACAACGTGTGAGGGGGTCTATGTGGCGGGGGACGCCTCCGGAATAGAGGAGGCCACAACAGCCATGCTGGAGGGGAAGATAGCCGGGATATCCGCCGGATTCTTCTTAGGGCTTGGAAACGAAGAGTGGGAGGGGAGGCTTAAGGAGGCCAGGAGGGAGCTTGACGAGTTCAGGGATGGGCCAATTGGTGAGCACGTAAAGAGGGGTATTGAGAAGGTGTTAATATGAGTGAGGAGTGGCTCAGCAGGGGATATATCACTCTGGAGGAGTTGGCAAAGGTTCACCCACTTCCAGATGAGGAGAGACTGGAGAAGAGGCCTGTGGCGATACCAGAATGCCCGCAGAGGATACCCTGCACCCCCTGCAGGGAGATCTGCCCAACAGGTGCAATTAAGATGGATAAGGTGAATGACCCTCCTCAGGTCAATTACGATAAATGCATAGGGTGTTCTCTCTGCGTGCAGATATGTCCTGGACTGGCCTTCTTCATGGTTCACTACGTGGGTGACAAGGCCAGGGTTACTATGCCCTATGAGTACCTACCCCTTCCGAAGAGGGGGGACACAGTGAAACTGCTGAACAGGAAAGGAGAGGTTGTGGGTGAGGGAACGGTCAGGATGGTCATGAGCAGGGAGATGAGCAGGGGGGACACAGCAGTTATAACCGTGGAGATGGACAGAGAGCTGGGAATGGAGGTCAGAGCAGTGGAGGTGAGGGAGGATGAGTGAGGAGGAGCCGATAATCATCTGCAGGTGCAATGATGTGACCCAGAAGCAGATAGAGGAGCTGATAGACCAGGGGATCACCGACATTGAGGTAATCAAGAGGCTTACCAGGATAGGCATGGGTCCATGTCAGGGGAGAACGTGCATACCCCTTGTCCAGTCAATAATAGCGAGAAAGACGGGAAAGCCCATAGAGGAGGTCCCTGCTCCAACGGCGAGACATCCGGTTAAGCCTGTTAGGATGGGGGTATTTGCTGGAGAGGAGGTGGAGGAATGAAGGACAGGATAGTCATTGTAGGCGGCGGGATTATGGGTCTGGCTACTGCGTATCATCTAGCGCGCCTGGGTGCGGAGGACATAACAGTCCTGGAGAAGAGGTTTACGGGATATGGGGCTACCTTCAGAACAGGAACGGGGATAAGAGAGTCCTTCGGGGATGAGACCAACATCTGGATGATGAGAGAGAGCATAAAGATGTGGAAGGTGCTTGAGGAGGAGCTTGACCATCCCACAGAGTATACCCAGACGGGGTACATGTTTCTCCTGCACACAGAGGAGGAGGTGGAGGAGTTCAAGAGAAACGTTTCACTTCAGAACTCCCTTTCAGTTCCATCAAGGATCATCTCACCCGAGGAGGCAAAGGAGATCGTTCCCCCACTTAACACATCCGACGTTCTTGCCGCTGCATTCAACCCTGAAGATGGGAAGGCAAACCCTTTCCTGGTACTTCAGGGATACAGGAAGGCCTCCCTTCGCCTTGGAGTGAAGATCCACGAATATACCCCTGTGGAGGGTGTTGTGAAGGGGGAAAAGGGCTGGGTGGTCAAAACCCCAAGAGGGGATTTCACCGCTGACATTCTGATCAACGCAGCCGGCGGGTGGGCCAAGGTTCTTGACAGCATGGTCGGGGTGAGGTCCCACGTTGAGCCTTACAAGCACCAGGCTATAAAGACAGAGCCGATCAAAAGAGGCCAGATAAACCCCATGGTTGTCTCCTTCACCCACGGGGGTGCTTACCTGACCCAGGATATTGCGGATGGTGGAGTTATAGGTGGGGTTGCCCTTGAGGAGGGGCCAACATTTGATATGACCCCCACTCTTGAATACGCCATTCAAGTGAGCAGACACTTCACACACCTCATCCCCGCCTTAAAATACGTTCACGTTATCAGGCAGTGGGCGGGGTTCTATGCGAAGACCCCGGACAAGAATCCCGTAATAGGAGAGGTGACAGAAGGCTACTACGTGATAACTGGTTTCAGCGGACACGGTTTCATGTTCTCCCCCATAGCCACAAGGTCTCTGGCTGAACTTATTGTTGAGGGCAAGACTGCCGCACCCCTGGACTTCTACGATCCCCACAGGTTTGAGAGGGGAGAGCTCAGGCAGGCGGCTATCCAGATGGGGTAGTGCAGATGGGTAGGGAGCCAAGGTGGTTTATCCACCACCCGTCGTAGGATAGGAGAATGGGGTAAACCTCAACACCCACATCAACCGCCCTCCAGAAGGTCCTTTCAAAATCCGGGTCCGTCTCCCCATTTGGGAGGAAGCATGTGGAGTCTGGGCGGAAGGTTAGAAAGATCACAGCAGCTCTCATCCCTTCCTTAACTGCCCTGATCAGTTCCTCCAGGTGCCTTCTCCCTCTCACCGTCGGCGCATCAGGGAAGAGGGCTACACCACTTCTAGAAAGCGTACAGCCTTTAACCTCCACCAGCATCATCTCCCCACCCACCTCCAGCATAAAGTCCATCCTGCTCTTACCGTATCTGTACTCCGGGTGCAGCGTACTGGGCCTGCCAATACCATCTACAACACCCTTCTGAAGTAGGTACGTTGAGATGTCTCTGTGATAGCCAGAGTGAACGAAGACCCAGATGCCATCAACTTCTCCTGCTAATAGGTCGTACTTTGTCCGCCTACCCTCTTTATCAGCCCTTTTGAGAAGAACCCTGGAGTTGGGACGGAGGATCTCTTTAAGCCTTCCAGGATCGTGAACGTGGACCTCAACAACCTTTCCTCCATCAAGCTCAACTGTCGCGAGGAAGCGATTGGGCCTTGAAACAAACCTTCCAATCAGCTCCCCGGGGAGCTCCAAAACCTTTTTCATGGGGTGAGGGGAGGGGGAGAGAAGAGAAAAAACCTTCCCCTGAATCTTTTTTTGGGGAAAGGGTTTAAAGGGGCGTCACTTTTCTTTTTATTGGGTTAACCCCTATAAGGTGATGAAATGAAGTACGTATGTAAGATATGTGGCTACGTGTACGACCCTGAGGCTGGAGACCCCGACTCGGGGGTGGAGCCTGGCACGCCATTTGATCAACTTCCGGATGAGTGGCGTGCCCCATCTGTGGTGCAGGTAAAGACATGTTTGAGCAGGTGGGATGAATATGGTGGCTAGAGAGATCGTTAAAGGTGTGTTCTCCCTGAGTGCCATTGACTGGGACAGGAGGTACTTTGACGAGCTGATCCCCCTCCCCGAGGGTACCAGCTACAACGCTTACCTGGTGAAGGGGGAGAGGATTACTGTTCTCATAGACACTGTAGACCCAACAAAAAAAGATGAATTGTTCAGGGACCTGGAAGAGCTGAAGGTAGAAAGTATTGATTACATTGTCTCCAACCATGCAGAACAGGATCACTCTGGTTCCATCCCTGATGTCCTTGAGAGGTATCCTGAAGCAAAGGTTATGACCAATGCAAAGTGCAAAGGGATGCTTATTGACCACCTTCATCTCCCAGAGGAGAGGTTCAGAGTTGTCTCTGATGGTGAGGTAGTTGACCTGGGCGGCAGAAGGCTTAAGTTTCTTCTAACCCCCTGGGTCCATTGGCCTGAGACAATGGTCACCTACCTTGAGGAGGATGGAATCCTCTTCACCTGCGACTTCTTCGGATCCCACCTGGCTACCAGCAATCTCTACGCCAGGGGGGACTATCTTGCCCTGTCAGGAGCGAAGAGGTATTACGCTGAGATAATGATGCCCTTCAGGAACTTCATAAAGAAGCACATCGCAAAACTGGAGAATCTTGAGATAAACATCATCGCACCGAGCCACGGGCCAATATACAGAGAGCCTAAAACCATACTGGACGCCTATAGCGAGTGGATAGCAGATGAGCCGAAGAACCTGGCTGTAGTGGCTTATATCTCAATGCACGACAGCACCAGGGTTATGGCAGAGCACCTTGTGGATGCACTGATAAGAAAGGGAGTGGGGGTCAAGCAGTATGACCTTATGAGGATGGACATAGGGGAATACGCCATGGACCTGGTTGACGCTGCAACTGTTGTCCTCGCCACACCCACAGTCCTCGCTGGTCCTCACCCAGCAGCGCTGAACGCAGCCTACCTTACCAACATTCTGAGGCCGAAAGTAAGGTATTTCGCCCTTATGGGCTCATTTGGATGGGGGGGAAGGACAGAAGAGATAGTAAAGAACGCCCTGAACTTCCTCAAAGTGGAGGTTTTAGGCACAATAATGGTTAAGGGCCTTCCCGGGGAGGAGGATCTTAAGAGGGTGGAGGCCCTTGCAGATGAGATTGCGAAGAGACATGAAGGATTGGAGAAAATGTGAGAGAAGGCGATTAGAATCGCATCTGGAGAGTTGATGGAACTCCTGAATAAGGCCGTGGCAAGGGAGCTTCAGTTTTCCATCTGGTACAATAGCCATAGAAGAGACGAAGCACGCTGAGGAGATCGCAGAGAGGCTTGTTTACCTTGGAGAGGTCCCCACCACAAAACCGGATCCGATATTCGTCGGCAGTAGTAACTGCAAGGCTCTTCAGGAAGATCTTAGAAGATGAAGAGGAACACCACGACTTCTTCTCAGGTATTCTGGAATAACTGGCAGGCGTGGGGTGGTTCTCTTTTTTTGAAAAATCTCGGTATGGGTCCCGCAAGTAATATCTATCCTCACCCTATTTCTAACCGTATGATTCTAAGGTTTCTCGGTTCGGGTTCTGCCTTCTCCCCGGGGAGGATGTTCTCTTCAGTCCTTGTTAATGATAGAATACTCCTTGACCCATCCCCTACCTCCCCGATTGGTCTGAAGTATCTCGGGATTCCGCCAGGTGATATTGAAGATGTCTTGATATCCCACATGCACGGGGATCACTACCTTGG
>JAGHBW010000160.1 GCA_021160765.1 Thermoplasmata archaeon | reverse complement strand
GAACTATCTCAGTGTATCCATCTCCGTTGAGGTCCCCGGAGATGGGCGATGAGTATCTGGCTTCGCCCTCTATGGTTGTGTTCCACACCTCGCACTTCTCTGCTGGGAGCTGGCTCCATCCAGATGACGACCTCTCCACAGCCGGTTCGTAGAGTATAACCCTGCTCTCCTCTGTTGAGTTTGGAAAGGCAATGAGTATCTCAGCCCTACCATCAGAGTCGCTGTCAAGAAGCAGGGGTGCAGCCCAGCCAATGTCATCACCAGTTACCCCATCCAGAGAGTCGAAGTTCGCCCTCCACACCACCTCGCCATCCTCACCGTTTAAGAGGTACAGGGTTCCTCCAGAGATGAGGGCCAGGGCCCTTAAAGGGGAGGGTGTGGTGGAGTTGAAGTGGACGTTATCAGTGAAGTTCCCGAAGACCGCACCGAAGGAGGTCTGGGAGAAGGTGGTGTTCCAGCGTAAATAGGGCCTATATATGCCTTCGGAGGAGGAGAGGCCCTGCCCGGAGTGGTGGGCATCCCTCCCTATCATGGGCCAGGAGGGGGGAGAGAGGGCGTGGGGTTTAAAATGGGAATGTGTGGAATTAGCTGAAGGCACGTTGAGCGGCACCACCATCAAAAGAAGGGTCACAGCCACTGCCACTTTTTTAAGAGACACCATCGTTTCTCCCCCTTACGCAGCCTCTTGGGAGGTTTGAGTATACTATAATGGCCTCTCTGACTATATTATTTTTCGTCTTCCTCAGGGCGCAGGCGGGGAAATTATTTTAATAGTGTATCCATTTATTTCCCCCCGGCCTGCTCACACGAAGGCCATAACTGGAGGGCTCAGAATGGATGACGAACTCACCCGTGCAAGAGAGAGGCTTAAGAAACTCTGGACCGCATATCAGACCCAGGAGAGGGAGCTGGACGCCGCCCTGAAGAAGATAGAATCGCTTGAGATCAGACTCAAAGAGAAGGAGAAGATGATAGAGACCCTCCGGGAGGTTCTGGAGGCGAGGGAGAAGGAGATCAAGGACCTTCAGATGAAGAATATAGAGCTTGAAGGGACAATTGAAGAGCTCAGGCCCAGGATAAAGGAACTGGAGGAGATGCACGAGAAGGACCTAGAGAGGTACGCTAAACTTTTCACCCTGACCGAGGACCTAGAGGCGGAGCTGGAGAGGGTCAGGAAGGAGATGGCCCTCAGGGACAAGTGGTTTGAGGAGAACTTAAAGCCCATGTACAACCTCTGCCAGAGCCTCTACGAGAGGGAGAAGCTGCTTGAGGGGGTTAAGGGTGAAGAGCGAGGGGACTTCAGAAAGAGGTTGGATGAGCTCTCTCCGGAGGGGGAGGCGGTGAAGAAGGGGGAGAAGGCGCCCAAAGAGGAGAAGGTCAAGTTTGAGAAGCTCTCTGCAGAGGACGTTCTCAAAGGCCTCCTAGGCGATATCAGGAACATGACGGAGGAGCGCATAGCGGCCCTTGCGGCAGCTGGCTACGACTCAGAGGAGGCTCTCAGGAAGGCTTCTGTCTTTGACCTGATGAAGGTTGACGGAATCTCACCAACGCTAGCCAAGAAGATCAAGGAGAGGTTCCCTCAGTAGTGTTTAACGCTTTTCACCGCCTTCGGAACCATCGGGATTAGGCCCCTTTTTGAGAGTATTCCACCGCCAACAGCCCACCCCTTGTATTTCACTATAACGTAATCCCCCCCTCCCCTCAGATCCTCAATAACACCCCCTCCAAGGTACACCTCCATCTGTTTCCTGTCCAGTTCCACCACATTCCTTGTAGCCAGATTCCCGAACAGCCTTATGGCAGCAGATGAGAGCCTCCCGCCCTTGTTTAAATCCTTAATGAAGGATATTCCCCTCTCCTTCAGCCCCGGGGGCTGAATCCTCGCACCATCTGTGGATGTTATGTTAAGCACCTTGCCGCTCCTTATAACTGCCATACCTTCAAGTGCCTGAAGGGGGATCCCGTACCTCCGCAGGACCTCAACAACTATTCTCCTCTCTTCCTCATCCTGGCAATAAAAAATCCCCCTGTATCCGTCCTGTGGGGGTAGATCCTCGCACATCTTCTAACCTCCTCTGGGTACTCCACTCCCCCCCATTCTCCAATCCCCTCATCAGCCTCAATTCCCTTTATTCTTACCTCTTCAAGTTCCACGTTGAACCTCTCAAGCGCCCAGGACACAACGCCCTCGTTCTCTTCAGGTGCGAAGGTGCATGTGGAATATACCAGAACCCCTCCCTCTTTAAGAACCTCTATCCCTGAGCGGAGGAGACCCCTCTGAATGTGCACCATCCTGTTTGAGAGTTCGCTGCTCCACCCCTTCAGAGCGGAGAAGTTCCTTCTTATTGTTCCCTCAGAGGAGCACGGGGGGTCAACCAGTACGCGGTCGTATGTGGGAGGAGGGCGGAGAAATCTGCCATCCATCCCTGTTATCACCGCCATGTGGCAGCCCATCCTCTGGATGTTCCCCCTCAGGGTGACCTGTCTTCCCTGATCCACTTCGTTAGCCACAACCACACCCACCCCCTCCATGTGCTGGCAGATCTGCGTTGTCTTCCCCCCCGGGGCAGCTGCAATGTCCAGCACCCTCTCACCGGGCTGAGGGTCCAGGACCAGAACAGGAAGCATTGCAGAGGCCTCCTGCACGTAATAGAGGCCAAGGTAGTGTTCCAGCGTCGCCCCCGGGGAGGGAAAATCGGTGTAGAAACCGTATCTGTAGAAGGGGAGTGGGGTAAGAGAGAGGTGGGAGAGTTTTTCAACCAGTTCTCCAAGGTCCCCCTTCAGCGTGTTGATCCGTATGCTCCTGCGAAGGGGCCTCATCAGTGAGGAGAAAAACTCCTCAGACTCATCCCCCAGGAGTTTTCTGTACTTTTTTATAAAGGGGCGGGGGAGAACCTCTCTCCAGTTGCTGTTCATAGATCCATTACCTTTCCATCTTCCTTGAAGGTTGTGACCACCTGTAGCGTCTTGGTCTCCTTAACCCCGTTGATCTTGGGTATCTCCACCACAAGGAAGTCCTTAAGGGCTTTGAAGTTCTCAAAGAATCCCTTCAGGAGGAGATCCATATCTCCAGTGACGAGATAAACGTCCAGAATGTTCTCGTACGAGGAGACCGCCCTGGCGATCTCATCGGTGTATTTTGTGTCCACCTTAAGCCCTATTAGAGCCTTGACAGGTTCGTCCTGGTAATAGGATTTCATCGCCTCTTCAATATCTGTCCTGTCAATCTCAGGGTTCTGCTTCTCCGTCATTTGAAACACCCAAAGAGTGAGAATTCACCAATTTAATTAAACCTTTTCTGATAATTCGCAACAGTTGAGCCCGTCACAGGAGTGCGGGTATTAGTATTGCTGTGTATCGGAGAAGGAGGATCGCACCAAGTAAAATTGCAATTAGGGGGGGTAGCATGGAGAGGACTGGCCTTCCCCGTATCCACCTTACATGCTCCTCCCTGACGCTCATAACAGGCAGAACGAATAGGTTCATACCCAAAGCGAAGAGGAGGAAGGAGAGGGGGATGAGTATAAATGGTGGGATTGGAGATGTGGCGGATGCTGCTGTGATTATAAGTCCCTCCATTAAAGAGATCTCAGCAATGCACCCTATGGAGAGCAGAAGTCCCAGAGAATAAGGGCCCCTGTACCGCCTCATTTTTAAGGGTCTCCTTCTTTCCACCCAGAGAGCACCACCCTCTCCCAGGAGTCTGTCCAGGGATGCGCTCAATGCTCTCCAGCCGCTGTAGAGAAGAGCCAATGCCAGCACGATGTATATAATCGCCGAGAGGAAAAGGAGAGCTTTTAGAACCCTAGCCAAGTGAAAGAGGAGAGATAGTGAGAGGCCGATGGCACTCCCGAGGAGAGTTAGGAGGGCAACGCGTGTTATCAGGAACTTGAGCACATATCTGCTCCTTCTCTTCTCCCCTGCACTGGCGGAGAGCAATATGGCTCCGCAGGCCACCCCGCAGAACTGGAAACTCCTTAAAGCTCCAAGTGAAAAGGAGAGCAGAAGAACTGTTAAGGGGTTCAACCTCACTCCTCCTCCTTCTCCTCCATCTCAAACAGGGAGGGGAGGTGGATCAGATAGCTGCCGTCCTTCTGAACTATTATTGGGCTCTTCTCAAGGAGCTTTTTTACGTCTATTTCATAGACCCCCTGCTCAACTATGGTGACCACGTCTGGTGTCTTCTCCTTCTTTCTCCTGGCCCTCCTTGCCCTCTTCACCTTCGGCTTCTTTCTGGGGGGTCGGCGCACCTCCTCCTTAACCTCCCTGAACTTCGTCTTTTTATCTATCTCCTTGAGAAGTTCCTGGG
>JAGHBW010000195.1 GCA_021160765.1 Thermoplasmata archaeon | reverse complement strand
GAGCATTACTACACAGATGGAGGGGGGGCCTACGTGATGGAAAAGAGACTCAATTTCTAACCCTCTTTTGTCTTCCCAAGGTTTTTGCATTTAACCCTATAGTAGGTCAGGGGGTGTTTCATCCATTCCTTGTTGCAGAGTGCGTCTGGGTCGTAGCAGATGTTGTATGATTTCATTGTGGAGCACTCCGGTGTTGAATACTCCGTTCCAGAGGTTATCCCCAGGATGTGCCTGACCTGATATCGTGCCATGGATTCGTCAAAATCAGGTGTGGAGGAGAAGGTCCTGACGATCTCTTCCTCCCCCATTCCCAGTGAGTGGAGGAAGGTGGTCAGAGCAAATCTAGCGTGATGGGGGGGGTTCTCCCCCCCCTGGATCATCGCCAGTATCCTTTTCATGCAGGGCGGGAAGCACTCAAGTTCAACGACCTTAAGCGGTTTGGGTTTGTATCTCTCCCTCCTCTCCCTTGCAAGTGCCTCCACCTCCCTTATGTCGTCCTCCATGACATCCACTATCTTTGGGGTTAGAATAGCGGTTAATGTGGAGGAGTACCTCTCCCTCGCTCCCTCCCTTAAGAGACGTAGAAATTCCTCCCACCGCAGCCTCACCCACCCCCTTTTAACCTCCCTGTTTATGAGTCTCCACTCCTTACCACTGAGTCTGGTTGAGTGCCGGAGAAAGGATGTGAAATGCATCCAGACCTCCTGAGGTCTTCCCAAATTGGCCACAAAAGACTCCTCATTCACACTGATCTCTAGGTTCAACTCCTCCGCAACCTCCACCACCACTCTCCATCTGGATGGTCTCTCCCCCTCCTTTGTACTGTCTGCCATGAGATATCTGTAGGTTAGGTCGCTCTCAGCGTGGGCGTGCCACTGCAGAAGATAGGGCTCTGCAATGGCGGAGACGATCATCCTGGAATAGACGTAGGAGAGAAGCTCAGCCATTATCTCCTCCTCTCGCCTTAGTGGTGCTGGGGGGATCTCTACCCCCTCTATTGCACATTTAAGCCTCTCAACTCCTCTCCTCCTAACCCCCGCATAGAGGACCTCAGAGGCTATCTCCTCCGGGGTTACCCCCCACTCCTGTATGGCCTCCCTGGCGGCCTTTACGAATGGGTATCTCGCTATGTCCCTTCTCTCCACAGTTTCTCCTCCAAACTGTACCCTACCAGGTATCTCTTCTGGGATTCGCATCGCTACATTCGTTACTTTAGAAACCTCCTTAAAAAGATTCTCGGGGGGTGGGGGGAAGTACTCCGCTCATCCCTCAAGTTCTCTAGCGAGTTCAACGTACCCCCGGGGGTCCGCGGGAATGAAATAACTGTTAAGGATGTCTGAGGGGGTTAGAGAGTATCCCTTCTCCCTGAAGACCTTGTCCCCTATCAGGCCGAGAGAGTATGCAGCCAGGGATGCAGCATCAAAGGAGGTCATATCCCTTGTGAGGAGGGCTACTGTCAGCCCAGACAGGAGGTCACCTGTCCCCCCAACGGTCATGGCTGGATTCCCCGTTCTGTTGTATCTGACTTTATATGGAGAGGCGATGACGTCCTCAGGGCCTTTAAGCAGTATTGTTGCGTTCAGCATCTTCGCCATGTCTATTGGTTCCAGATCCTTGCTCTCACCCAGTGCATCTGCAAGCTTGTTATATTCTCCCCTGTGCGGTGTTACAACAACCTTGTCCCAGGCCACAAACCTGAATCCCCTCTCTACCATACGGCTGAGTGCCTCTATGCCGTCTGCATCCACCACTAATGGGCCTGCCATCCGGAGTTCAATTATTCCCTCCATAAAACTCAACGTTTCCTCATCCCTTCCAGCCCCTGGACCTACCAGTATTCCCCCGATTTTGTGCAGTAAAGAACGCTTTCTCACCTCCCAGTACGCAGCATTGTCCAGGCGAAGCCCTCTTCCTGACCGAGTGGGCAGGGGTATTGTGATGATCTCCGGTACCCTTCCAGCAAGCATAGGATAAACCCCATCAGGAACCGCCAGAAACACTAGATCAGCACCACCCCTTATGGCCGCTAGGGAGGAGAGGATCGGAGCTCCTGTGTACGGCCCACCGCCCACGACCATCACCACCCCTCCATCCCCCTTGTGACCTTTTTTTGGTGTTGGCGGGAAGAGTGCAAGCTCCCCCGGGCCTGTGTAGAGATCAGCCTCCTCCGGGATCCCAATATCCTTGACCACTATCTCCCCGCACTTCTTTTTCACCCCCACCCCAATCATCTCTCTTTTTATATTGTGGAAGGTGACAGTTAGATCTGGATGGAAATAATGGAAGGCCGCTATACCGGAGGGGACGTCCACGGAGACTTTGAGACCCTTGAAGTCATTGGCAACAGAAACGATCTCTTCGTACGGTTCCCTCAAAAACCCGGATAAGCCCACACCTAAAAGTGCGTCCACCAGAACGTCTGCACCTTCAATCTCTTTCTTCAGCCACTCCGGCCCACCGTACTTGAGAACCTTGACGGCGGGGGGGAGAGCATCCAGATTCCTCCTGGCCAGCGGTGTTTTCACATCACCCTTTGCCAGGATAACTTCCACATCAAACCCCATCTCTGAAAGGTGTCTGGCGGCCACAAGGCCATCCCCTCCGTTGTTTCCAGTCCCAACAAGAACAACAACCTTCCCACCGTCAACCCGTTTCTTGATCTCCTCCGCCACACCCTTCCCCGCCGCTTCCATAAGCTTCTCTGGGGGAACGCCCAGAAACTCCGAATTTATATCCAGTCTCTTCACATCCCTGAATGAGATCTTGCTGCCGTCCACCTGGATAACGTTAAATATTGTGTCGTTAAACATGGTATCACCTACATGTGAACTCCTGCAAGGGTCTCTCTCGCCTCTGGGCCCTCCTCCTCTCCTCCCCCCTCCCTGCCGGCACCAGCCTTTGGCTTTGTAAAGAAGAAGATGGCTATGGCAACAACAACAGCCATAAGAACAATCCAGACCACAGCACCTGACGGAGATGGAGCCCGGGAAGGCTTGAAGGTGAAGGTTATGTCAACGCTGCTTGAGGAGTCCTCTCCATAATACCCGGTGATACGAACGGTTTCAGTCACACTTTCTTTGATCTTTCCCTCCACCTCCGCCCTTACCTGAACCGTTGCACTTTCAGAGGGTGAGAGGCGGAGTGTATATCTGCTCAATGTGACGTTAAGATGGCTATCCTCAGGAAGTGTTACCTGCAGGTTAACGTTCTCCTCAGTATTTCCTGTGTTTTTGATTGTTATGTTTAAGGTCAGTGTCTCCCCCTCCACACCCTCAACGTTCTCCAGCTCTGATGTGACCGTAACCTTGTGGTACTCGGCAACCTTCACCCATAGTTGAAGCGCATCAACCACGTCAGGCTCCTCCCTGACGGATGCAGAAAGTGTTATCATGTACCCGCTGTCCTCGTTGGCAAGGGTTGTGGGGGAAGGTGTGACGCCTAAGGAGACCCTCTCGGACTCCCCAGCGGCCACAGAGACACTGTCCCTCATGTTCACCTCCCAGCCCGAGGGTACTGTGGCCTGAAGGTCCACTGTCCAGGTCTCGCTTCCATAGTTATGGACCTCAAATATGAAGACCGCCTCGCTGTATCTGAGGCTTCCGCCGCTGGTGGAGGTCACCTGCGATGTCTGAACCTTGTCGCCCGGATCTATCTGAAGTATCTTTCCACCGCCCCCGGATATAGTGACTGTAAGGGTAATAGACCTGGCGGAGCCCTCCCCTTGGGACTCCGGGTAGCATTTCAGAACTGCACTGTAGGAGGTGCTTTCAAAATCGCTCCCAACCTCCACGGTGAAGTAGAAGGTCTCAACCCTGCCTGGGCTTATAGTGGCACTCCTTCCAACAACGTGTCCAGGGAAGTCTGAGGATCCCCCCTCAAGGGTTATGTTCCATCCCAGAGGAGGAGCGGAATCGGTATAGACATGGAAGGTATCAGTGGCTGAACCAGTATTGGTCACGTTTAGGGAGAATACCGTGTATTCAGTGGGCTGGATTGATCTTTCATTCTCCCCAACGAGGGTAAAGATGAACCCGCCAGTGGAGACGACCTCTGTGGTGAGAACAATTGTGGAGACCTTCCCTCCTGTGGTCCGCCCTGTGACAACGGTAGTAGCCACATCTCCTCCAGAGGCGGAACTGGGTATGGACACAGAGACCGTTACTGTATCGCTCTCCCCCCCTCCCAAGGTGAGGCTTGTAGGTGTGCAGGAGGCGCTCCACCCACCACTCATGCTCTCGACCTCAAGGGTTCTTTTACAGCTCTCAGCGCCGGTGTTCAACACACTGACTTCATATGATACTGTCTCCCCAGGTGCACCGCTACCTTCCGTCACATCAGCGCTCAGATATACCCCGCAGGGTGCCACCTCCAGGGTGAAGTTTTTGAGAGCCTCATAGCCGGATTGGTCAACAATCTGGATTGTGATTGTGAGGGTCCCTGCGGGAATGTTTGCAGGGTAGTCCCATGTATAATTGTACGTGTAGGACCCATCCCCAGAGGAGGGGAAGTCGGAGAACTGATGTTCCAAATAATCAGTGCCGCCTGTGTCAGACACCGTAATGTTAAGCTGGGCCAGGTCATAGACGCCGAAGGAGTCGCTTGCAGTTATCTGAAACGTCACCCTCCTCATGTCTGATGGGAGGTTGGGCTCTATCTCGCTGGTCTCCTTTCCATCCCTATCCAATATTTTCAGGAGAATGTCGTCGGAGATGAGATTGTCCCCTGCGAACTCAAGCCTTCCTCTGGCGGCTGTGGAGTCATAGGTTACAGTTATCCTGTAGGGGGACTGAACCTTTTCAGCTTTGAGCCTTAGTCTGAGAAGGCTTCCTTCGGTGAGCTGCACCTCCACCCCCCCGCCGCTGAAGGGCATGGGTTTAAGTTGCTCGGATATCTGAGACCCTGTGAATGTTCCGTTGGCTATGGGGGTTTCCTGGCTCCCCTTGACAACGTAGAGTGTGGCAGATAGCCTTGCAGAGCTCTCAACTATTCCACCAGTGGCCTCAAGCAGGAGCCTTACCCCGTAGACCCCGGGGGTGAGTTCGTATCCGCGCAGGGTCATATCGGAGGTGAGTGGATAGCTCAAGGTGAAGTCCAGGGTGTCGCCCTCCGAAAGGGTGGAAACAGAGGGGACGGTCTTCTGAGGGGGAAGAGTGTTCAACACGTTATCCTGATGCAAATATAGACTTAATGGATGAAGATCCTCTTCGGCCCTTGTGCCACCTGTTCCTGATGGTACATAGAGCGCCGCAACTGTCAGGATAAACACAACTGCGAGTATCTGATGCTTCATGCTACCACCTGGAGGCCATCAAGGCCTCAAGGGGGTTTTATGTAGGGTGTCATATTAAACCTTTTCATTCCTCCTCCGCCCTCTCCCTCAATATCTCTAAGAGTTCCTCGCTTTCCTCAACCTCCTTTAACTCCTGAGTGGAGATGAGAGTGGTTCCGAAGAGATGGGTTCTTGTGAGCCTCCGGGGGACGAAGAGAACGGAATCCTTCCTGACAACTGTTCTTATGCTTCCCATCACAAGGGCCTTTCTCCGGGTGGTTTCCGGATCCCCACCCTCACCGGCGAAAAAGAGGTACTGGTTCTGCTGGGATATGGCGTCAAATGGTGCTCTCTGTGTGGGGGTTACATTAAAGCCAAGCTCCATCAGCCTGAAACAGAAATCTCCAACGTCCCACCCGATACGGCCAGTGGTTTCATAATCTGTGCTCTCTTTGAGGTCTATGGGTTTTATTAGGGGCACCTCCAGAAACTCCTCCAACCTTAAGGCGGCGTCCAGAAGCATCCCGCTTCCCTCTTCATACATCTTCGCTGCCCGTCTGGTTACGCCTAGATGCTGGGCGATAGTGCCCAGGGAGAGTCTCCTCTCCTCTCTCACCCTCCTCAGTGTGCTCCCATCAATCTTCACATATATCCCGCCTGGAGCTGTGAAGGCATAGAGGGGTATCTCCTCAACAAGGAGGTTTCTGAGAGTCCCCGGGGTGATTACAGGAAGGCCAAAGCGGAAATAAACAACGTCGTCACTCATCTCACCCTGGATGTTCTTCCTCCCAACAATCAGTATGTTTGCGTCCAGAGCCTTCGCTATCCTCTTTAAATCATCGGCCTGCTCTCTTGTCAGATTCTCAACGTTGGTCAGAACCCTTATGAGTATGAGTTTCTCATCCCTTCTGGCGATGATGTCAAAGCAGCTCCCCCGGGAAAACGACACCTTAACGTAATTGTATTCAGCGTCCCTCAGGGAGGCCTCCACTTCCTCTTCCACTTCCTTTCGCCCCATAACACCACCCCATTTTTGGATTTCTATATAAAGTTATTGGGGTAGAGCGGTTTTTTCAGCACTCTATTAATACTTCCACAACAGAATTATATAACATGCTTTTTGAGAGATATGGATGACCGATACGGGCCAGAGAAGGGCTGTTATACTGACCACCAGGGAAAGTATCTCTGAGGTAAGGGAGCTTATGGCCTCTCTCAATATAGAGACTGCAGCAGTAGTTCTTCAGAGGAGGAGGTCTCCAGACACAATTACCTTTTTGGGAAGGGGAAAGCTTGAGGAGGCCAGGGAGGTTGTTGAAAGGACGGGCGCCGACCTGGTGGTTGTTAACGGTGTTCTTAAGCCTAACCAGTTCTTTTCACTGACAGAGGTTTTGAATGTTGAGGTGTACGATAAAATAAGACTCATTCTGGAGATATTTGAGGAGAGGGTGGGAAGCAGAGAGGCGGCCATACAGGTGGAGCTCATGCAGCTCTCCTTTGAGATACCAATCTTAAAGGAGTATGTTCACAGGGGGAAGTTGAAGGAGCATCCAGGTTTTCTAGCTGGAGGTGAATACCAGGTGGACTATTATTTGAGGAGGGCGAGGCGCAGGACGGCTAAGTTAAGGAGGGAGCTCAAGGAGGTGGAGGAGAGAAGAAGGCTTCAGAGGGAGATGAGAAAGAGGAGGGGGATCTTTGTTGTCTCCCTTGCTGGCTACACCAATGCTGGAAAAACTTCTCTCTTCAACGTCCTTACAGATGAAAACGCTCCGGTAGAGCAGAGGCTCTTCACAACACTTCTTTCTAAGATAAGGGCAATGAAGAGGATGCCCCATGTGGTGCTTGCGGATACAGTGGGGTTTATAGAGGATCTCCCCCCATATCTCATAGAGGCATTCAAACCAACCCTGGATGAGATTTACACTGCTGATCTTATACTTCTGGTTGTTGACATATCAGAGGGGGAGGAGGAGGCGATGAGAAAGTTTCTAACTTCCCTGGAGATCATAAGGGAGAGGGGGCTAGGTAGAAAGGTTCTTTTAGTCGGGAACAAGATTGACGCCGCTGAAGAGAACTACAATAGAGTCCTGGAGAGGTTGAGGGCATCCTCCCGGGGCATGGTGTCGGAGGTTTTTGCTGTATCTGCTCTTGAAGGGCAGGGTTTGGAGGACCTTAAGGAGGGCATAAGAAGAAATCTACCCAGAGATGTTGAATATCTGATCCATCTACCCTGCTGTGGGGAGATGGATGGGGTTATGAGGTGGCTGGAGGCGAAGACTACTGTTCTTAAGGTGGAGGAATCTGATCTGACTGTAAAAGTACTGGCGCCGAGAAGGGTTATTAAGGAGGTTGAGGAGAGGGTTAAAGAGATGGGTGGCCGTGTGGAGGTTTTAAAGGTCACTGGAGAAGGTTGACGGAAAGCGCTTTAAAAGTTCTCGTTTGATTCTCTCCGCTATTTTATCCGGGGGGAGAATCTTTCCCCCAACCACACACTTTATTTTGACCCACCCCTCCCCATCCGAGAGTTCCCTATAAATAGAATACACCTCCCTCTGAAACTCAACGTATGATTCGTTTCTGTCTGCTTCTCCCCTCTTTTTAATGAGTTCTGCTGTTATCTCTGAGGGTACGTCCAGGAAGAGTATAAGATCAGGTTGGGGGAGGGGGGATTCAACGTAATCAATCCACTTTATGAAGTTCTCTCTTCTCTCCCCCCTGCTGAACCTTGCCCCCTGGTAGGCCTGGTTGGATGGGGTGTATCGGTCAAAGAGCACAACATCATATCTCTCCAACTCCTCTTGTAGAGTGGGCAGGAGATGGTACCTGTCGGAGGCATAGAGGAGGGCTAACTCCTCTGGACTTTCTATCATCACCTCCCCCTTAAGGAACCTCCTTATTATATTCCCGGCGGGGCTCTCTCCCGGGAGTTCGTGAAAGGAGGCGGAGAGGCCAAGGGAGGAGAACCACTTTAAAAGATACTGAGCCTGTGTTGCTTTTCCAGAGGCGTCTATTCCTTCAATGACAATAAATCTAGCCCTTCTTGTGTTCATGGGGATATAATTGGCCCGCTCTATAAAAATATTTTAATATCGCCGAAGCACTCCCCCCCCCGTCCACCAGGTGTGTGGTGATCCCATGCGGAGAAGAAAGATCTTTTTCGGGCTTTTTCTATCGGTGACAGTGCTCTCAATTCTTCTTCTCTCCGTTCCAGCATCCTCAGCGGTACCAAAGAGAATTACAACGGAGAAGGAGAAGTACTTTGTTCAGCCAGGAGAGAAGATTCTGGTTAAAGTGTCTGTGATCAACGTTGATGAGGACAGAAATCTCGTTGTGTCAGACGTTATGAGCAAGGACTTTATTGATGAGAGTGGAAAGACCTACTCAAACCCACCCCCCAACCTCTGGAGTGTCAGGCTCAAGAAGGTGGTGGTGGGCGGGGAGGATATAGGGGCTGTAAAGACCTTTACGATACCCGGAGGGGAGAGGGCGGACATATACATAGAAGTGGAGAGCATGGGGGAGGCTAAGGGTGGAGAGGAGCTAACGTTCACAGTTGTAGTCCTGACCGAGAATATGGGTCAATTCAGCACGGATGTGGTTGTAGAGACCACGGAGCCAGAGGGCAACTATCTTTACATCAGCATGGGGATTGCTCTACTGGGCCTTTTGACGGCTATCTTCATTTACAAAAGGATACTCTCGTTGCCGGAAGGCTCTGAGAAGGTTCAGGAGATCGCCGCTGCCATAAAAGAGGGTGCAATGGCCTTTCTTAAGGGGGAGTACAAGGTAATTGTGGTTTACGCCATAGTAGTCTCGGCTCTTCTTACAGGGCTGGGATTTGCATCTGACTATTTCAGCAAGGCCTCTGGACTGGTCTTCCTTCTTGGTGCCACGCTTTCTGCCTTGGCTGGGAATATTGGCATGAGAACAGCCACAAGTTCGTCGTCAAGAACTGTATGGGCGGTTAAAGACGACATGAAAAAGGGCCTTAAGATCGCCTTCTCCTCCGGGGCTGTTATGGGCCTAAGTGTTGTGAGTCTGGGCCTTCTGGGTGTCTCCATAGTTTATTATTTCTTGAGAAGCCCTGATGTCCTGTTCTCCTTCGGTTTCGGAGCATCTTCAATAGCACTCTTTGCCAGGGTAGGTGGTGGAATCTATACAAAATCAGCGGATGTTGGTGCGGATCTTGTTGGGAAGGTTGAGAAGGGCATCCCAGAGGACGATCCCCGCAACCCCGCCGTTATAGCGGACAACGTGGGGGACAACGTTGGAGATGTGGCAGGGATGGGTGCAGACCTCTTTGAGTCCTATGTGGATTCTATCATAGCGGCAATAGCTGTAGGAGTTATAGGCATAACCGTAGGCGGGAGGGATCTCGCTTTCGGTGGTATCACAGGGCTAGCAGCGATGCTCCCCCTTGTCCTCGCTGCGCTGGGGATAGTATCCGCTCTTATAGGGATTCTCTTCGTTGGCAGGGGAAGGGGTGAGGACCCACATTCTGAGCTCAACCGCGGTATATTCGGTGCTTCCCTCATCTTCGCTGTTCTGGCGCTTCTGGCCATATATTATCTTATGGGCTTTAGCTACGTGGGGCTTTACTGGTGTGTGCTCTCTGGTCTTATAGCTGGTATTATTATTGGCCTCATCACGGAGTACTACACATCAGACAAATATCAACCCACAAGAAAACTGGCTGAGGCCTCAAAGACTGGGGCTGCTACGAACATCATAGAAGGGCTTGCTCTGGGGATGCTCTCAACAGTAGTCCCCGTCATAACAGTTTCTGCGGCGATTATAGTAGCATACTACTTTGCAGGTCTTTATGGAATCGCCCTTGCCGCTGTAGGTATGCTTTCCACCCTTGGTATAACACTGGCTACGGATTCATACGGTCCCGTGGCGGACAACGCAGCGGGCCTTGCAGAAATGGCCTCCCTGGGGAAGAGGACCAGGGAGAGGGCGGAGGCGCTGGACGCCGTTGGAAACACCACGGCGGCCATAGGAAAGGGCTTCGCTATAGGCTCTGCGGCCTTAACTGCTTTAGCTCTCTTCACTACTTATACAACAGCGGCGCACCTGAGCCTCTCCTCCTTCTCCCTGAGCAGGCCAGACGTGATAGTCGGCCTGTTCATTGGTGGTCTTCTCCCATTCCTCTTCTCCTCAATGACAATGCAGGCGGTTGGAAAGACTGCTATGGCAATGGTTGAGGAGGTCAGAAGACAGTTTAGGACTATCAAGGGGCTCATGTCGGGAAAGGCGAAGCCCGACTATGCCCGCTGCGTAGAGATCTCAACCAAAGCTGCTTTGAAGGAGATGATAGACCCCTCCTTAACGGCCATATTAACCCCCGTTCTTGTGGGATTCCTCCTAGGACCTGAGGCACTGGGAGGCCTTCTGGCCGGCTCCATTGTGACGGGCTTCGTGCTGGCAATAATGATGGCCAACTCCGGTGGTGCGTGGGACAACGCCAAGAAGTACATTGAAAAGGGGAACCTGGGGGGGAAGGGCTCAGCACCTCACAAGGCGGCAGTTGTTGGAGACACTGTGGGAGATCCCTTCAAGGACACATCTGGCCCCTCACTTAACATCCTGATAAAGCTGATGTCCATCGTGGCGCTTGTATTCGCGCCCTTCTTCTAAAATAAGGGCATCAACACATGATTGCTCTATCGCAATAACTTCCAAACCTTTGACCACTTTAGTGTATGCTAAAGGGAGTTTATAACATAAGTGCTCAGGTCATCAGGGGTGTGCACCTCTCCAGACATATACTCCTTCAGATGATTTTTCGCCGTAACCCTGGGTATCCCCTCGGTGTGTGTGAGAAATAGGTGTTTGACCCTTTTAAGATGAGTGGATAGAGCCTCAAGTTTTGATCTGGAGAGGTGGGACGGAATCTCACTCTCCCATGAGGATAGCTCTGTTATGAGTATGTCGGACCTCTCTGCCAGAGCCTCAAGACCGGGGCAGAGGTCCGTATCGCCGGTGTATCCAACCATAACCCCATGAAGGTTTATGTGGTACCCCTGTGCAGGAATACCAGCGTGGTCCATCTCAAACACCTCCACCACCTCACCTTTGCTAAGATTGAAGCTCTCCCCGGGAGAGACCTCCACAATTCTCCATATCCTTGTAATGTCTACTTTCTCAATTAGATTTGGATAGGCGAGTTTTGTGGAGTCCTGGATTACCCTTTCACCCCCTTTAGGAACAAATATATTTACGGGAGAGGGGGGTGGGTCCCTGTAGTGCCAGTGGAGGAGGAGAAAGGGCAGGCCAAGGTAG
>JAGHBW010000203.1 GCA_021160765.1 Thermoplasmata archaeon | reverse complement strand
GTTTAAGATCATATTTGCCATACATCGGGAGGGGAGGGAGGGAAAGAGCATAGGAACCCTGTTTGTAGTTGGAGACGTGGAGAGCGTGCTTTCCTACACCCAGCAGCTCATAATAAACCCGTATCAAGGTCAGCCGGAGAACTTGAGGAAGATACAGAACCCGGAGAACTGGGAGAGCATAAAGGAACTTGCACAGCTGGATGGTGCCTTTGTTATGGACAGGGCAGGGAGGATCTACTGTGCGGGTGCGTACATCCTGGTTAAGAACGGGGTGAGAGCACACCCTGGCTTCGGTGGAAGACACCTTGCAGCAGCCTCTATAACCCAGGAGACCGATTCTGTGGCCTTTGCCCTCTCATCCTCTGGCACCCTGAGGATCTTTGAGGATGGGAAGGTGGTGTTCCAGCAGGACCTGGGCTGATAAAGGGGTGGTGTAAATAGAGAACTTTTTGCTTTCACTTCTGCTTCTCCTCTTCCTATCACGCCTTCTGGGAATCCTTGCCCAGAGGGTGGGGATACACCCGCTTATAGGGGAGGTTCTCGGAGGATTGATCCTAAGCCCGCTTATCCTAAATCTTGTTGTGATCACAACACCCCTTGACGTCTTCTCACAGTTCGCTATAATAATGGTAATGCTCTACTCTGGCCTTACCACTGAATACAAAAGCTACACTGCACACCGGGGGGAATCCATCTTAATAGCAATTGGAGGTGTTGTGGTCTCCTTCCTCCTTATATATTACGTCACCCGCTTCCTCCTTGGTTTCTCGCAGATAACCTCCCTCTTCATGGGGGCTATACTCTCCAACACCGCCATAGAGGTTAGTGCTGGTGTCTTGAGGAAGAGCGGTGAGGACGATGTGACCTCTGTGGTGATGGGAGCAAGCTTCGCAGATGACGTCCTGGCGGTTGTGGTTCTGGGTATTGTCACATCACTGGCGCTCTCCCCGGGGGAGGGGCTGAGCAGGGTAGAGGGTGTGAAGGTTCTTCTCATCACCCTTGCCAAGGTGCTTATATTTCTAGCAGCCACATTCTTCATTCTTTCAAAAGCCCTACCACGCATATTTGACAGATTTTTGAAGGGTTCTGAGAAGGTTCTTTTCACCATAACCTTCCTACTTACCTTTCTCCTGGCCATCCTTGCGAGATACGTTGAGCTTCATGAGGTTATAGGGGCGTATCTGGCAGGATTGATCCTTGCCAGATGGAGGAGCCATCCCGACCCGATGCTCAAAAGGACCGTCTACTGGGGCAGGATAAACGAGACCACGGAGAACATGATAACAGCCCTCTTCTCCCCCATATTCTTCGGGTATATGGGGATCCTGCTGGGTGATGAGCTGAACAGCATATCACTTGCAGGACCAGCTTTCTCCAGTTTCATTGTTGTTATAATAGTCATAGCTTCAATGGCTGTGGTGGGGAAGCTCTTTGGCTGTGGTATAGTGGCCTATCTTAAAGGTTTTACAAAGAGGGATTCTGCGAAGATAGGCGGGGTTATGGTGGGGAGGGGTGCCCTTGAACTGGTCCTTATCAGCTACGGCTTCAGCAGGGGATTCCTTGACCCGGTTCAGTCTGCGGCGGTGATAACGGTCACCCTCCTCACCGTGTTCATCGCTCCTCTTCTTTACACCCGCTTTACAAGGGAGTGAGAAGGTTTTTTTAAAATACCCCCTTTATGGGGATGGGATAGGATGAAACGGTCAGATGGAAAACTACTGAGCTCAGCGGTTCTCCTTTTCTCCATCTTGGGAACGATAATTCTTCTGTATCTCTCCACAAGGGCGTCAGCTCCAGAGGTTCCCCTCTCCCGGATTGACGGCAGGGAGGGTGAGCAGGTTACTGTGGAGGGAACAGTCATAGGGACAACCCCCACCACCCTCTATCTTTATGGAGATGGTGTTGTGGCCAAGGTTTACATGGAGCAGAGGATACGTGTCTCTATACTGGATAAGGTCAGGATGAGGGCAGAGGTGATCTCCTCCACCCCCCCGACCCTCCAGATGGTCTCAAAGAGCTCTTTTGTTGTTCTGGGCAGGATTGCCTCATCCCACCACACCTTCAACACAACCCCCGCTGAGGGCGAGATTATGCAGGTTGAGGGGGTGGCAAGGGGGGTGGCATCCGCTGGCTACAGCGTGGAGGGGAGGATCCTTCCATTCAGCGCCGGGTTGAACGAGGTCCTCACCGGCGGACTGCCCTTCACGTGGCACCATTCAGAGGAGGTAAGGGAGGGGAGCCTGTTGAACGCCACCGGTGTCTTCCTATCGGGAAGGCTTCATCTCTACGGTGAGGATTCGGTGGAGATAACGGGGGTTCTAAGCCCACAGAGGATGAGCCTGGGGGAGCTGGTTAGAGCTGTTGAAGGGGGTGAGGGGGAGGAGTTGTTGCGCCCAATTCAGGTCACCGGGTACGTTCTCTACGAACCAACATCTACACACTTTTACCTGACAGATGCCCTTCCCAGCGGGCTGCTGAGTGTGAGGTGCGTAGGGGCAGCTCAAGGATTGCACAAGGGGGATGCAGTCGTTCTCAAAAACGCTACGGTTGTTATGGACTCCTCCACCCTGAGGGTTGTTCTTGAGGCGGATGAGGTTGAGGTGGTTGAAAGGCACGGACCGTGGGAGGTCACAGTAGAGGCGCTGGCGGAGAGTGCGGGAGAATTTTTGAGAGCGAGGGTGGTGGTGGAGGGATGGGCAGTTAACGAGGGGAACTGGACACTTCTTGAAGGGGAGGGTGGGGGGAGGATAGCGGTTGTGGGTGGAGATCTAAATGAGGGGTCGTACTACCGCATTGAGGGTGTCGTTACGTACATTGAAAGCGGTGCAAGGTACGCAGTGAGGGTAGGGTGATTCCATGCTCACCTTCCTATTTGTCCTTCTTCTGTTCACCCTTCTTGGGGTCTCTCTGGGGGTTATGACCGGACTCATCCCCGGTCTGCACGTGAACACCGTTGCCATACTCCTTCTCACAGCCTCCCCCGCACTGGCCGCCGCCCTCCTCCCCCTCTCCTCCATGGGGATTGACCCGCTCCTGATCCCGATACTGGTGGCATCAACCGTTGTGGCGGTCTCCATAACTCATACCTTCCTGGACTTCATCCCCTCCACGTACCTTGGGGCACCGGAGGAGGAGACTGCACTCAGCGTGCTTCCAGCACACTCACTGCTCCTTGAGGGCAAGGGATACAGGGCGGTCTACCTCTCCGCCCTTGGCTCCATCGGTGCTGTCTTCTTCTCCGCAGCACTTCTCATACCCTACCGCTTCCTCTTCGGCCCCCCGGGGAACCTTTACACCGCTCTTAAGGAGAACCTGGGGATGTTGGTTCTCCTGGTGGCGGTCCTCCTCCTGATAACGGAGAGGAAGAGCATACCCTACCCGCTTCCCTGGGACAGGGAAGTGAAGGAGAGGACCTTCTCAAGGACGCTGGGGGTCGCTCTGGCACTATCCCTCTTCCTCCTCTCCGGGGCCTTCGGATACGCCATCTTCCACCTTCCCTCCACCTCCC
>JAGHBW010000103.1 GCA_021160765.1 Thermoplasmata archaeon | reverse complement strand
GACTGAATAGAGCTCTTGAACACCACAGCATTGCTTTCGGATAGAGTGGCTCATTGGGATGAATTGTCCAAAGGAGACTTATTGCTTTATCACACTCCTGAAAATGGTTTTTTCCGTATTCTGTCCTTGTAATGTAATAACCAAGCCCCGATCTCATTTTTCTGGTATCCTCAAGAAGTTCTTTAATTCCTGTGTTTCGCGGCTGTTCACGAAGAGCTCTACTTAGATCTGCCTCAACTTTGGACAGAATATCCAACTCTCTATCCAACTTCAACGATCCTGCAAGATATAGCCCAACCTGGGCTCTAGCAATTAGATTCACGCCTGACAGATTCTCTGGAAGGGATGAGTTCCACGATTCAAATGCCGATACCAAATCTCCAGCATTAAAACATGAAACAGCAGAAATGATATGGGAAGATGAAACTGTTGGGCTAATTACTAGACGTTTCCCAACCTTCTCAACAGGCATATTGGGCCGAGGGTATACCTCAATACCCATGACCGATGCGTTGGTGAAGGGTCCCCCAATATACCTCCACGGACCGCTTCCGGAGGAGTATTTCTTAATTCCCTGCGACATCCACGCTAGATATGAGTATGGGGGGTCCCTTCTTCGCTCCTCCTCTAACCTGCTCCAATATGTCGTGTCATTTCCTGTAACGTTTACCAAAAGATATCCATCTTCTACACTGACATCCGTTGAGTAACAAACCCTAAAGCCGTAGTTGAAGGGCTGGAGATACACACTCCTAGAAGCAATATGAAAGGCAGCAGCCTTTTCAACAACCCATTTGCCGTTCACCGATATGTTCATGGAGTAGACCGCCCTCTGTAAGTCTCCTATCCAGATGCGGACGCGATATGTACCGTTGGGAAGGTCCACCCGGAAAAGAACACTTTTTGTTGACCTAACCCCATCCACAGTCATTTCGTTTGCGTATGTGTTGTACACCCAAGACCTGGGAAGGACAAATGGTCTTATTTCAGGTACCTGCCTTCTTGTAACATAGAAAGATGTGACATTGGAAAGAAATCCATAGCCTCTTGAACGGTTGTATCTGTCAGTGTCCTTTACCTGTGTCCACCCCCTTTCCACAGGCGTCCTAGCTCCACCAAAATCAAAGAAATAGGAGGGTGGGGTTCTTACGGAAGATGCCACAACAACCTTATTCTGCGGTTCTTTATATGAGCCAATGGGCACCAACAATAAAAATACGAGAATAAAGAGGAGTGTTTGGCGATACATAGTATTACTATGTAGCAACCCGTATATAATATTTTTGCTCTCCCGGCTTAAGTTACAACAGCTTTCCTGAAGGTCACCCACGCAAATACGTATGTTATTGCGGAGAAGATAATTAAAACAATCAATGAAGTCAAAATCTCCTGGAGGGAATAGGAATAATGTGTACCCATGGCAAAGAAATCGTTCCCGATTGCGAAATATCTTATCCCCTTCACCAGGTAGGTTAGGGGGTTTACAACGGAAATAACCCGAAGCCAGGATGGGAAGCTTTCTATTGGGTAAAGCGCATTACTGGAGAAGAAGAGGGGCATTGTCAGAAGTGTCATAATCCCCTGTACCCCCTCCATACTCTCCAATCTCATGGTTATTCCTGCGGAGAGAAAGAGAAAGCCTAAAGAGAAGATCGTCACAAAGAGAGCAATTCCAAGAACAGCTATTATAATTCTTGCTAGGGTGAAGCCGGAGAAGAATTCAACTCCAATAAGAAGACCGAATATCATGATAAGCGTGGCCTGAATCAGCGCTTTGGTGACCCCACTAAGACTTATACCCCATAGGATATGTGTACGGGGCATTGGGCTTGCCAGCATCTCCTTCATTATCCCCCACCTCTTATCAAAGAGAAGGCTGATTCCCCCAAAGAGGCTGGTGAAGAGGGTGGTCATGGCTATTACACCAGCTGCCATAAAGGTGAGGTAATCAACGGAGCGTATCCCCGGGGGAAGCATCGCAAACTGGGAAAACTTATCAAAGTTGCTGGACATGCCTATTCCGAAAAAGGCCATCCAGAGAATCGGCTGGATAAGCGTGGAAAAGAGCATCGGTCTGAAGCGCCTGAAACGTATCATGTCCCTCCAGTAAACAGTTAAAAATGCAGTATTCATGGTTATCTCCTCCTTCTTTTCATTGCAATGGCCTTTATTCTGTCCTCCGGCCCCCCATCTCTCAACTCCCTTCCTGTATAGTGGAGGAAGACATCATCCAGGGTTGGCTTTTTGAGGCTTATTGATTCTATGTCAACCCCACTCTTTTCCAAGGCAATTATTAGTTTAGGGAGAAAACGGCGACCATCGGCCTGGAGTGATATTTCCAGACCTCTGGATGAGTCCTTGACATTCTTCACCTCTTTAAAGGATGAGGCAACCTCTTTCCCCTTCTCTGAATTCTTTGTCTCCAGGTATATGAGGTCGCTGCCGATGCTGTTTTTCAACTCCTCTGAAGTGCCAGATATTATGATCCTTCCATGGTCTATAATGCTTATTCTGTCGCTTAACAAGTCTGCCTCCTCCATATAATGTGTGGTGAGAAAAATTGTTGTCCCCTCTTTGTTCACTTTTCTTATGTACTCCCAAATCCTGTACCTTGTTTGAGGGTCTAGACCCAATGTAGGCTCATCTAAAAAAAGAACATCTGGTCTGGTCATGAGCCCCCGGGAGATCTCAAGCCTTCTCCTCATTCCACCGCTAAGATATTTAACCCTCTCATTCACTTTTTTCTCTAGCTCTGCCAACTTCAACATCTCCTCTATCCTCTCCCTCCTCTCTTTTTTTGGCATTCCGTATATCCTTCCATGAAATTCCAGGGTCTCCCATACTGTCAGGTCCCCATCCAATACCTCATCCTGAAAGACTATCCCAATGGACTCCCTCACCTTTCTCTTCTCTCGCCTGAGGTCATATCCATTCACCAAGACCCTCCCCTTCTGAAGTGGAAGAAGGGTGGTTAGAACGTTTATAGTGGTGCTCTTTCCAGCACCATTGGGTCCCAAAAATGAGAAAATCTCTCCCCTGTATACATTAAAGGTTATCCCCTTCACTGCTTCAAAATCTCCGTACGAGTGGAAAAGTCCATACACCTCAATTATTGCATCTTTCATCGTCACCCTCTCCCTTCAATTTTTTTAGGCTCTCAATCGCTCTTCTAATAATTAGCTTAACCTCATCAATATCCTTTCTGGACCTCATTAGCTCCGTGACCTCGCTTACCAGAGGAAGAATCATCCCCATAACCGTAAGGTCGTCTACTTCACCGCCATGATGAAATATTTCACTGGCAAGGGACAGGGTCTGATGCAGTTTTTTCAAATACTCCTCCCGGAGTTCCTGTATCTCTTTTAACTTCTCCTCTCCCCCCGGGGAAATTCTATAATAGACCTTGCCCCCCCTTCTCTCGGCCTCCACCCAACCCTCTTCCTTCATAGATTTAAGGATGGGATAGATTGCCCCGGGGCTGGGACGAATACCAGTTAACCCCTCCACCTCTTTAATCAACCCGTATCCTGTGATCTCCCCCCGGGAGATTATATGAAGCATAGCCATTTTAAGGAAACCTTTTTTCATGTTACCGGGGGGTGATAGTACTATATCTATATAGATATATCGGTATAGAGTGGATGTTAGAATATTGCTTCCCTCTTACCTATCTTTCTCACCCATTTTCTCACCCATACCCCCGGGAAAGAAGGCCGGCAAAAGAAAAAATTAAATATTGTAATGAAGATGTGGTCATGGTGGTACTGTGAGGGTTAAAGAGTTTGTACCCATTCTTTTTATAGCCTTTCTGATTATTTTGGAAACGTGTGCTGGGAGCGGGTTAAACATAGCAGGTTATGGGGGTCAATCTTTAACAAAATTTAAAATAAAATCTTCCTCAAATACAAATTCATGGAATCTTATAAATAATACAAGCTTTTCATCATCATTAAAAATTAAAGAGGTAAAATCTATCAATTATAAAAATATTGAAGATAG
>JAGHBW010000175.1 GCA_021160765.1 Thermoplasmata archaeon | reverse complement strand
TCTTAAGGCGATCCTTTCTGCTATCCCCTAAATGGGGGAAAAGAGAGCGATCAAGGATGGATTCAACCTTTTTCACCCTGAACTCCTTTGCCTGCCCTGTGGCAAACCTCCTCTCTAGGTATTCCAAGGCTTCTTCCTGGGTGTTTATTCCGTACTGTGGGTTCATAGCCACTTCTTCTAAATTAGCGTAAACAATATTGCTCATTCTAGGATCAGAAACGATGGTCCTTGCTATGTCCTCATCCTGATCCATTCCCAGAGCCTTCATCATTACAATGAGGGGTATTGGTGTTGGTGCCGCGGGTACAGATACAAAAAGGATCCCCTCTTTATTCATCTCTATAGTTGTGAGGGCTCTATATCCCTCTTTCTGGGAAAAGACCTTAGCCACGGGTAAAGGATTGCCGTACTTCTCCTCCCATTCCACAAAGATTCTATTGGGTGCGAGATCTTCCAGGGAGATAAGGACCCTCTCAGTCCCATTTATAATGAAGTAGCCGCCCGGGTCAAGAGGGTCCTCTCCCTTCTCAATGAGCATTTGCCTATACTCTTCTGGGCTTAATTCTCTGTCCAGAGACAAATTGTCCGGATGTAGATTGCATTTCTTTGATTTTACCATTATAGGTAGGTACCCTATTCTGACTTTCTCTGGTTCTCTATCCACACCATTCTCAACTATCGTGAACTCCAGATATATTGGTGCCGCGTACGTTAAATCCCTCAGCCGTGCCTCCATGGGGGTCAAATCGTGCTCTGCCCCATTTGCCTCCCTGATTTTGGGAGTGCCCAAAGTGATTTTCCCCAGTTTGACATCTATGTTCTCCTCTTCCAATCTGTCCACGTCAAGTCTGATGATTCCTCTTTCGTTCTCAACTTCACCAATTCGAATGCTGTCAACGATTCTCTGCATCCGACTCCGTGGATTATCATGGGTGGGAATGAAGTCATTGAAAGAGGCTAACTGGTGGTTTATTATACTCCTCTCCCGGAAGAAGGCCTCTACAAGTTCTCTCAAAAGTGTCACCCCTTCTTTTTTCTAACACATTTTTAAAAGGTAGGCTTATCCTCAACCACATAACGGTAATAGTATGATATGCCAGCAGTTGGGGAGATCCTCTCAATCTCCAAGACATCACCTATGTTTGCTCCGATAGCCTTTACCATCGGATCTGAAATGAGAATTTTGGGAAGGTCTCTTTCAGTTATCTTATACCTGGCGAGGAGTTCCTTCTTCTCGTCCTCACTCAAAATCCTGTGGCGTGGCACGAGCCTATGGCCCAATACGTTTATCTTCTCCATGCGGCACCCCCGACTTTTTTTGATCGTGACGAATTGGCGGGTCCGAGGGGATTCGAACCCCTGGCCGTCTGGTTAAAAGCCAGACGCTCTATCTAGGGATATAAGTGGCCTTAATATCCTACCTAGCTGAGCTACGGACCCGGGCGACATACGAACAACTCACTGAGAGGGGAGGGGAGATAACACTTCTAATATAAAAAACTGTCTAATCAAGCCTTCCCTCCCCTATCTCCCTCATGTCGCCCACCTTTAAACGTCGGGAGTACCTCCGTGGGCCTTTATAGGCTTCGTACGTTTTTTATATTTATCATGTTATATAAAAACCTGTCGGAGAAAAGGGTCAGAGATATTCGCTATATTCTATATTTAATGTGGGTATTACAACTCTGCCATCCCCCCTCTCAACACGCCCCAACCTTTTAACCCCTCTGACATCCTCCAGTTCGCCTGGAGGTGTCACAAGCACCATTCCAATTCCCATGTTAAAGGTTTTGTACATCTCCTTCCATGATATGTTCCCAAGAGCCTTTAAGAATAGAAACTCCCCCGGGGGTGGGGGTGGAGATTCAAGTATGAAATTAACACCTTTCTTAAGCCGGAGAAGGTTCGTTACACCACCACCTGTTATATGGGCAACGCCATGTACATTATGCTCACGAATAATGTTTAGCACCTCTTTCACGTATATCTTTGTGGGGGTTAGATAGACCTCTCCAACCCATTCTTTATTCAAAGAGGACACCCTTTCATACTCGTCTACGCTCAGTCTTTCCCCAAGCAGGGTGTTGAGGTCCTTTCTATCATCAAGAATCTCCCCAACGCTCAATTTAAGTTCAATATTGAATGTATTAAGCACCTTTCTAACTAACGTGTATCCATTACTGTGGACACCGGAGGAGGGAAGGAAATAGAGCTCGTCCCCCTCTCTCACCTTTTCTCCGGTTATTAGGTTCTCTTTTTTCACGTAGCCAAGGGCAGAGCCAGAAAGGTCAAACCCTTTCACTATATCCGGAAGTGTGGCTGTCTCCCCACCAACAATAGTGATGTTGGCCTGGCGCGCCCCTTCGTTGAGTCCTTTTCCTATCTCCTCTGCAACCTCCGGGTCATGTCTTTCAACCGCAAGATAGTCAACAAATGCAATAGGCTCTGCACCTACAGAAATGAGGTCATTTACATTCATTGCTATGCAGTCTATCCCAATAGTGTCATATTTATGAAGTGCCTCAGCTAGGAGTATTTTAGAGCCCACCCCATCGGTGGTAAGGGCTAGAAGGTATTCACCAAATTCAATGAGTCCAGAGAAATGACCACTTAAATAGTAAGCACCCCCTAAACCACTTCTTCGAAATGATATGTGTTTTAAAATAGAGGTAATGCTTCTTCCCTCTTCTTTAATATCCACTCCTGCCTCTTTGTATGTGAACTCCTCTTTCATTTGAGGGCCTCCCTACACTTCTCTTCCTGTCAGAACATCCACACCATCATCTGTTACGTAAACAGTGTGCTCCCATTGTGCCACAATACCTCCCTTTTCTTCAACTAGTATGGGGTAGGAGTATAGAACACCTTTTAGCACAAGCCTTCTCAGAACCCTTTCATCACCACCTATCTTCTTCATGAACCAGCGAGAAGAGAATGGGAGCCCCTTCCGCGCCTCTTCAATCTCCCTTGCTTTTTGTAAATAGTCGGGTTTGAGACCTTTTTTTATTTTGAGAAAGCGGTAAATATTGCTAGAACCTTGAGAGGAGACGGATCCAATGCCACTTGTGGCGAAGGGTTCAATCGCTATTATCATTCCCTTTTTTATTCTAAGAGGGTTGTGATTGTCATAGTTTGGAATGCTGTATCCACCGTGAAGCTTGTATACGTCAATGCTGTGGCCGGTAAGGTTCACAATGGGTCTGAAGCCGTAAGAGGTTATGGTTTTTTCAACCTCTGCCCCGATCCTTCCCAAAGATATTCCGGGTCTCATTATGGAAAGAACCTGGCGCAGAGCGGTTCTTGATGAGTCAATAAGAAGTCCCCAGGCGGAGGACCCCACCTCCACAGTGGCAGCAGTGTCTCCGATGCACCCATCTATATGGGCGCCAACATCAAGTTTTACAACATCTCCGTATTGAAATCTCTTTCTGTCTTTTGAAGTAGGGGTATAGTGTGCTGCAACGTGGTTCACTGCAATATTAACAGGGAAGGCTAAATCAGCCCCGTGATCATATATGTACTCCTCAACAGCTTCAGCTACCTCAACATATTTGACCCCTTCAGCAATCATTCTAATACCGTAATCCCTAGCACGTCCTGAAATCTCACCGGCCTTCCTGAATTTCTTAAGTATCTCCTCATCCATTCAATCGCTCCCTTATCTCCTCTTCTGAAACCACACCAGCTCTTATAACCTTCACTTCATCCCCTAGCCTCACCACGCTGGAGGGGGTTCCTTGATATCTATGGTGGTAATCAACGAAATAATATTTAACTTCTCCACCAAGAACATCCAGAGCGTCATCTAAATGAAAGAGCACCCTCTCATTATGGAGATTTGCGCTTGTCAGGGTAAGTGGAGCAACTCTTTCAAGGAGAAGGAGAAGTGGTTTGTAGTCCGGCACTCTGAAAGCGGCTTCTCCATTTTTCACAAGAAGCGCTGGGAGGGACACTCCTTTGTTCAAGGAGGCAACAATGGTTAGGGGGCCGGGAATGAAATCTGACAGCTTCCTGAGAGTATTATCCTCTACGCGGATATATCTCTTTATTTCTTGGGGGTCTTTCACCGCTAATGGAAGGGGCTTGTCAAGGGGTCTTCTTTTAATCTGGAAAACCTTCAAAACTGCTTCATCTAAAGCAGACCAAGCCAGAAGAGCGGGAAGCGTCTCTGTGGGGAAGTATATGACCTCCCCTCTCTTCAGGAGTTCTTCTGCTTTTATAAGTACTCTTCTGAGGTTTTTCTCCTCCCGGGGTATGCTATGGATAATCACGAAGGGGGACTAAATGGGGAGGGTAATTTATTTTTCTGTAAATCTTATATAGTGGCTTCAGATAAGGTATCCTTTGCCTGCAGGGGTAGCCAAGCCTGGCCAACGGCGCTAGATTCAGGGTCTAGTCCTTAGTGGTTCCTGGGTTC
>JAGHBW010000216.1 GCA_021160765.1 Thermoplasmata archaeon | reverse complement strand
CTCCATGACCGCCTCAACGGATCCGTCAGGAAGGTTCCGAACCCACCCCGATACCCCCAGCTCCATGGCCTTCCTCTGGCAGTTCGCCCTGAAGAAAACACCCTGAACACGACCGTAAAAGAATACGTGAGCCCTTACTTTCATGATCGTTCAATTATAATCACAACTTTTTAATTTTTTACCTATGCCCCCCGGGGCAACAATCCTTCCCCCGGTGACACCTTGTATAGATGCACACCTAACACCTCTAACAGGCTCTGAAGAAAAGTTTCAATTAACCTAAAAAGATTCCCCACCAATGTCTGAAATCTTCAATGGGGTGGCGAAAAGGTACGATAAGTGGTTCACAACACCTATTGGAAGGTATGTGGATGGTGTGGAATGGGAGATGTTCAAAGAAAAAATGAAGCCCCGGGGAGGTGAGAAAGCGCTGGATGTTGGATGTGGTACTGGAATATACCTCCTCAGACTGGCTGCGATGGGGCTTACATGCACGGGGATTGACCCATCAGATAAGATGCTTGAGATCGCGAGGGAAAAGGCGAGAATTGCTGGCTTTCAGGTGAAGTTCGTGAAGGGTGTTGCCGAATCCCTTCCCTTCCCCGACAACTCCTTTGACCTTACCTTTTCAATAACGGCAATGGAGTTTTTCAGCGACCCCGGGGGTGCCGTAAAGGAGATGATACGCGTAACGAAGGAAGGGGGGAGGGTGGGAATTGGTGTCCTAAACATATTTTCAACTTGGGGAGTAAGGAGAAAGTTGAGGGATTCCATCAAAAAAGGCCTCTTCAAAGAGGCACATCTATTCTCCCCGGGGGAGTTCAAAAGGATTGCCCCCTTTGAGGAGGTTATAGGGGGAGTACTTCTCCCCCGCTCCACCCCCCCTCAGATGATCCCGCACCTCTCCCGCATGGAGAGAAAACTCTTGAAGGCCTTCCCCCGTTTGGGTTATCTAGGCGCATACCTCTTCGGGCACTTCACAGTATCAGAGGCTGTCAAAAGAGCTTACCTCTGAACGTAAACGAGTACTGTTGTCTCAGCGCTTCCCATTCCACCCCCCTTCTCCACCCTAATGTGAACCGTCGCTGTGCTCTCCCCAGGAGGGACCTTCACCGGAACGGATACCTTGTCCCCTGAGTTCATCTTCTTTGTTATCTCGTGGTCCACCGCACCGGATATGGTCACTACAAATCCGTCAACCTCGTTTCCCTCTGTGTCATACACCCAGATCTGTATCTCGGCCTCTCCTGTTGCGGGCTGGCCCTCCTGAGGTGCTGCAACTGATATCTCCGTAGGCGATACCTCAACCTTCTTGATGGGAGCCTTCCCCTCGCTTGCCTGGTTGAGCCACACATAGACAACACCGAGAACCGCCGCTGCTATGATTATAATTATTATCAAATGCAGCGGCAGGCCTTCCAAAGCACCTTTTTTATGCCTATTTCCGTTTCTCATCTTTCAACCTCCTAAAACAACGTGCTGGACAGGTAGAAGGAGAGAATGAATATTGCCCCTGCAACCGCTGGGTTCACCATAAGGCCTCTGAATTTAAGCGGCCCCTCCTCTCTGCTCTTGAGAACACCGCTGAAAAGAGAGAGAAACACCACAAGGAAGATCATGTATGCACCTGCTATTGCTAGAAAAGCCGCTTCAGATATGGGGTTGTAGTATGCCAGGGTGCCCACACCTGCTGTCTCAAACCCGGCAGCACCTATCCCACCTATGCTGCGGGAGAAGGCGCCGTACATGGAGACAGTAACACCTAGTATCACAGGTGCGAAGAATGCTGCTGTGGCCTCCATCATCCCCACCGTAGAGGATATCTCCTCCAGCATCTCCTCCCTAACCTTCCTCATCTCCTTAAGAAAGTTTGCATATCGGAGGAGAAGCCTTCCTGTAGCCTCAGGATTCCTTTCAGATGCCCGTATCGTAATAAGGAGGGCTGTTGTTGTGAGGGAGGAGGGGTGGCCTAGAAGAACCCCCTCAGGCCCGAAGAATGCCTCGTAAAGGGATACCTTTGTTCGTTTCAACCTTGAGATCACGCCCTCAAAGATCCTTGAAACAGCAGAGGAGCGCAGGTGTGTTGAGGTCTTCTGAAGGGCATTAAGAAGGGAGTCACCCTCAGAGACGCGGCTTCCCAGATAATAAAGCGCATCTGGAAGGTTCTCCTCAATTTTAATGGCCTCCTCGGCTAGCCTCCTCCCTGGGATGTAAAGGAGCGCCCCAAGTAGGCTGAAGAGAATGGATGTTAATACAACGCTCTCGGCCACCAAAGCCGTCGGAGAGGCGAGCCTCATCTCTGTCTGCACGATTAGAATTGCAAGAAAGCCCAAACTCGCAACTGCAGCATATTTTACCATCCTAATATTTGGACTGACGTTAACGGGCCTTGATAGTGGGGGTCTGCGAGAGAGGATAGACGTGCCGTACAAGACCGTCGCAAGGGGTATAGCTACATTGAAGAACGCTACGGTTTTTGGCAGATCATCCTTTCCGTATCCAGTAAGAGGCAGTACGGCCGCCAACATCAGAGGGAGGATGACCCCTAAGGAGAAGAGGATAAGGGCAGGTGTTTTGAGGCCCGAGACATATCTCTTCAGATTTCCCCTCAACCCTTCCTGAGAAGCTTTAATAGCTGCATCAGCGGCTCTCCGCACACCCTCCTCCCCCTTCTCCAAGGAGGCCGTTACGATCTGAAGTAGTGCGCTTTTGAACTCCGGAGCGATCTGCCCCATCTCCTCCGCCAGATTCCTCATCTCCTCCTCCAGACTCTCTGCTGCACCTGTCTCAGCCCTCCAGAGGCATCTTTTGAGCTTTTCTGACATCTCCCCTCCCACCACCTCTGTTGAGAGTTTCACCGCCTCGGAGAGGGAGGGGGTCATCTCAAGGGAGATGGCCATTGCCCCCACGGATAGCGGCAGGTCATAGGAGATGTTCAACCTCCTCCTCTTCACCAGAGTAAAAGGGTAGGAGTAGACAAGCACATAGAGGGTGGATGGGAGGACAAGAAGGGGGAAACCCAGAAGAAGGATGACTTTAGGTGGAGAGATATGGCCCTCATATCCTGTGGGAAAGTACTTCACCTCCCCCTCAACAACCTTAACCACGTAGGTCATCTCCACATCCTCAACCAGGTCCCCTACTTTATCCCCGTTCCTGTCCCCGGAGATGGGTGTGGGGAGAAGTATTACAAGTGCATATCCGGTGAAGATTAGAAGGCCTATTA
>JAGHBW010000121.1 GCA_021160765.1 Thermoplasmata archaeon | reverse complement strand
GATTCAAAAGGCTCTCAACGATAAGATTCCACATGTGCAGAATATTCACTCGTACCTGAGGGCCTCCGCAGGTGGAACCCTTGCAGCACCTCTGGCGGTTGGGATTATGGAGAGAAGTGCAATGGAGAAGGTGATTAAAGCTATGAGGCACAACCGCATCCAGGGAAGGGCAAAATTAGGATAGTTCTGGCTCATCTCGTCCTTCCATACGAGATACCCCACCGCTGAACCTAAAATTATTCCAAGCAGAATACCAAGAATTGTTACAAAGCTCTGCTCAATGACAAATGCGTTCACCACTCCCCTGCGTCTAAAACCAATCGCCCGCATAACTCCTATCTCGTGCCGCCTCTCATATATTGCCTTGTTGGTAACTATACCCAGACCTGCAACACCAACTATCAAACCAAGACCCAGAAAAACGTTGAAAAGGTCAAACATCTGTGTCTGGACCTTTAGAACGCGATCAACCAGAGACTCCATAATTACAACGTCCATCCCGTACTGGAGGTTCTCCTTCTCAAGGGTTCTCTTCAATTCATTAACATCTGCAGACTCGCTTAACTTCATGAAGAAAACGTTTTCTCTGGTTATATTGAACTTTACCCTCGCCATCTCCTTTGAAACGATAAAGCCACGGAGGACAAAGGTGGAAAGCACTCCCACCACCTTCAGTTTCACCTCCTCACCAGTGATGCCCTTCAGGGTTACCGTGTCCCCGGGGGATGCTAAAGTCATTCCCATGGTGTTCCCCACTCCCCCGACAATAGTATACCCGCCCTTTAAAACAAGTCTCCACGCCTCCTTCTCATCTATCCCATCCTGTAAGTCCGCAAAGTAAAACCGGTTTCTTTTTGTGAAGTTCTCCCCCACACCGAAAACCTTGATGGGATACTCCACCCTCATTCCCCTCTGCGGTATGGGAATAGAGTATATAACGTCCCCAAACAAAACAGAGTCTACGGCCTTAACCTCCGGATGATTTCTCACTATCCTGTCCCCTAGGTCCGGTGGGGGGCGCAGGTAGCACTCCCCTATAATCTCATACCCACCAGAGTTTTCCTCAATGATCGCCTCTCTATTTTCCAGAAAAACTGTGTTCAAAATGCTCATCATCGTAATTGTGAAGGTTACCAGGGAGAAGACAAATATGGTCACGGATGTTCGGAACGGCTTTCTTAAAGGATATGAGATCGCTATCTTAACCGGTGCAGGGGAGCGCTTTAAAAGCATGGCCATTCTTTCAACACCATTTATCAAAAGGTCGCTGTTGAAGATTATAATAGATATCCCGCCAAGGGTGGCGAAGACCCCTGAGAAGACAAAGACTAATATGGAGCGCTCATAGGTCTCAAAGGAGGGGTATGGGAGAAGCCACCAGAGAAGAAGAGCAACACCCATAGCGGTGAATACCTTTCGGTCAGAGACGTACCGGCGGGAGAGTATCGCTGTGCCAACTATGAGTAGGGAGACCCCAAGAAGCACCTCCCAGCTCTGTTTTACCCTCACCCCTAGAAGGGTTAAAGCACCGCCCATAAGAAGAAGAAAGAGGCCTATGACAACAGCCTTCTTCTCTTTCCTGGATATGGGTGGAGGGGGGAGGTTTCTTATGGCACTTGATATCTCAAGATTTGAGATCCTGTGGGATATAAAATATACTGAGATAATTGAAATGGAAAATCCACCCAGGGCACCCAGGAGGAGGGAGGAGGGTTCGGTGGTGAAATACTTCAAGATGTTGAAGTTCCCTCCAGCAGTGGAGATAACACGCCGGAACAACCGCATAAGAACGTAGGATGAGAGTATTCCAAGAATCACACCGAAGATTGATGCAATTGCACCGTAAAACGTTCCCTCAGCGATATAAAGCCTAGCTAGATCCCTCCTCTTCATTCCCATGGCTCTCATAATCCCCATTTCCACCCTTCTCTCCTCACCAATCATAACGAAGATGTTGGCAATGAGAACCGTTCCAGCAATGATGGAGAAGGAGCCAAATACCAGAAATATCTGATTGATACTCTCTATCGCACTTTTAAGCTCCTCAACGCTTTTCCCTTTGTCCAATGTAATTTTGTACGGATACCCACTTGGATGGCGGTAGTTCTTTATTATACTCTCAATCTCATCTCTGATTTCACCAGAATATTTAATTCCCCCCTTTACCCCGCCTGAGTTTGACACTAGAATAACGTTCACGAAATCGGTCAGATTTAACATGCTCTGGAGCCTTTGAAGAGATACGAATATACCCCCCTGGCCACCTCTACCCTCTGTGTCAATAATGAATGAAACTCCCAGAGTAATGTTTCCCCTTGGGGTATAAATGACTAACCTATCGCCTTCCTTAGCGGAGAGTGCATCTGCCACCTCCTCACCCATAAGAACACCATCCTCTGGAAGAGTTACTGCCCTTCCATTGCTGTAAAATTTGGCAAAGAACGACGATGGCGGTAGAGCTCTCAGGTTAACCTGAGGCTCAAACTGAGAGGATGTCAAATCCACAACGGCAGCGTCCAGCCATAATTCCATTTCCACCGCTTCAACGTGGTCCAATCTCTCTATCTCCCCTGCCAGCTTCTGGGCCTCCGTCTGACTTATCAAAAGCCTATCTCCCGTGGGAGTATGAGCGTCAATAACCTCATCTATCTCCCAGAAGGAGTCGTAAAGGAAACTCTCCACCATTGTCCCCAGGGTGTCGCCCATGATGAGGGAAGAAGTAATGATAACCGTGCCCATAACGAAACCCAGAGAAGCAAGAAGGGAATTGACCCTATGCCTTTTGAAGTTTCTAACAGCCATTTTCCAATAAAGCGTTTTCCTGACGTAAACTATGACAATAAGGACAAGTGCCAATAAAATCACGGTAAGTAGTGGGTTCTCCATCACTTCACCCCTTATCCCCAACCTCTTTCAGCAGTTCTTCCCCAACTATTCTCCCATCCTCCATTTTTATAATGCGATGAGTCTTCTCAGCGACCCAGCGGTCGTGGGTCACTATAAGAAAGGTGGTCTTCAGCCTTCGGTTAAGGTCAACCATGAGCTCAAGGACTTCCTTGGAGGACTTTCTATCAAGGTCCCCGGTGGGTTCATCTGCCCACACAATGCTGGGTTCGTTCACAAGGGCTCTAGCAAGTGTGACCCTCTGCCTCTGGCCACCAGATAACTCTGCGGGGGTGTGCTCCTCCCAACCTTTCAATCCCACAAGTTCCAGCATCTTCATTGCTTTTCTTCTGGCTTCCTTCGGAGGGTAGCCTGCAAGAAGAAGTGGGAGCTCTACGTTCTCCACTGCGTTCAGAACTGGAAGCAGATTGTAGAATTGAAAGACAAAACCCATCTTTTTCGCCCTGTATTCGCTCCTTCTGTCATCACTCATTGTAGCAATGTTCTCCCCATCTATAAAAACCTCCCCCGACGTTGGTGTGTCCAGACCGGAAAGGCAGTTGAGAAGTGTTGTTTTGCCGCAACCTGACGGCCCCATTACTGCCACCATCTCTCCCTTTTTCACTGTTATGGACACACCCCGCAAAGCCTCCACCCTAACCCTTGTGGTCTCGTACACCTTTCTCAGGTTTCTGGCAACCACTGCTGTCATCTTTTCACCAACCAATTAGCGTGGGTATAGAGTGTTTTCTATTTAATAATTCGTAGCCAGGTATCTGAAAGATTGTAAAAAGAACCAGACACGTTTTTCCAGTTCAATATACCACATGAGGTGAAAAAAGATATATATTCAACCCTCTCTTCTCTTTAAGTTAGGGGGCAGTGTATGAAGTGGAAGGTTCTTCCCTGCTTTATCATACTTCTAGCTATTCTACTGGATTATCCCTCTGTCGTTGCTCACCCCCTCCCCATCCAGCATTCACAAAGAGGCGATGGAACTCCAGTTTATCATTGGTTTGCCGACGTACCGGTTTTGCATAAAGGAGATTTCTGGAACTATACAGTAAGTGCCACTGAGAGGAACTACGATATGGATCTGAACGGATACATGAACAGCACTGTTGTAAACATTACCACATTACCCACTCCACGGTATATTATAAGAGGATTATCCCACCTGGAAGGGGAGTTCAAATATCTTATATTTACCATACAGGTTAAAGTGGACATCCTTTCTGAGACCGTTGTATCCGCCTCAAATCTTGCCCAGATTTCATCCACAACAAAGGTTGTTCTAAACCTTGATCCAGATCCGCTCTCCCTGGGGGGAACCACATGGTATAATCTCACCTTTAGGCCCCCTCCGGAAGAGATTGATTTCCCCCTCGCCGTGGGGAAGGTCTGGAACTACTCATCACAGGTTTATGACGGCTCCAAGACCACATATTACAATGACACACTTGAGGTTAGATCCATACTTAACCGCACTGTGCCGGCCGGTGAATTCACCTGTGCAGCAATATTTTCCAAGCCATCAGGAACCTACAGATATTACAGCCCGGAGGTAAGATCCGTGGTTGAGACGGAGGTTGATATGTCCACCGAAGATGTTGATCTGAAGGCACATCTCCGCCTGAAGGATTACAATATCAGGAAGGATTGTAACATCACCGCCGTCAGCCCATCACCCTTTGAGACACTTCCATCCAAAGTGGTGACCGTAAATTTTGAAAACCTGTCTGGGGGGGAGAGGTACTACCTCTGGGGAAAGGTGGGGAATGCGAATGCATCTCTCAGGATAACCGCCCCCTCGGGACCGGACAACAGCCCCTCCAATACGGATTTCGGCTCCTTCGGCCTTGTCCTGTATAAGGGGAGTACTGTTCTGTGGACAGGAAGCGTTGTCACACACAATTATAACATTATAGCCCGCAACAGAACGCCGCTGCAGATTACCATGCGTGAGAACAGCACAACCCATGTTTTTGTTGACCTCAGGAATCCCTCAACGGAAAACCTAACTGTGGATTACGTCT
>JAGHBW010000100.1 GCA_021160765.1 Thermoplasmata archaeon | reverse complement strand
TTCATTACATATTCCACGCTAACGACACATCGGACAACTGGGCTGAGACCTCTCAGAAGGATGTGACAATAACGGACAACGATGCTCCTGTGTTTGGCACGGATGGGACGCCCACCTCTGGTGGCACGGGAGATCAATTCACGTTCTCCATAAATGTTACTGATAATATAGGGGTGTATGGGGTATGGGTGGAGTACTGGTATGGTACATCTGGAACGCATACAAACGTTTCCATGACGCACGGGAGTGGGAACGAGTGGACATATACAATAACGATCCCATCCAACTCTGATGATGACCTTCATTACATATTCCACGCTAACGACACATCGGACAACTGGGCTGAGACCTCTCAGAAGGATGTGACAATAACGGACAACGATGCTCCTGTGTTTGGTACGGATGGGACGCCCACCTCCGGGACCACGGGAGAGCAACTCACCTTCTCAATAAACGTGACCGATAATCTCGGGGTTACTGGAGTGTATGTTGAGTACTGGTACGGTACATCTGGAACTCATTATAATGTGAGCATGACGAATGTTGGTGGGAACCAGTGGGATTACACGATAACGGTGGCGGACACGCTGGACACGCTCCATTACATATTCCACGCCACTGATGCTACTGGAAATTGGGCGGAGACAACACAGAAGGACATAACGGTTATTGACAACGACAGACCAGAATTCGGAACGGACAGCACACCCACTGTTGGGTATACAGGGGACAGCTTTACCTTCTCCATAGTGGTAACAGACAATGTGGGCGTTGCCAGTGTGTATGTTGAGTATTGGTACGGCACGTCCGGAACGCACACTAACGCATCTCTCTCCCGGGGGAGCGGAAACACATGGACACTTACAATAACAATAGCGGACACCCTTGATCCTCTCCACTACTTCTTCAGCGCAACGGATGCCTCTTCCAACTGGAACAAAACAACCACAAAGGATGTTACAATATATGATAACGACCCACCAGAATTTACCGATCACACACCATCTGTGGGATACACAGGCGATTCCTTCCTCTTCAACGTGTCTGTGACAGACAACATCGCTCTGCGCTCCACAAACCCTGTTTACCTGTATTACTGGTTTGGGGATAATGAATCTGCTGGCACAAATGTGTCTGTTCCCAATGTGGGTGGTGACCTATTCCAGTACACTATTACAATTCCACTCAACTCCCTTGATCCCCTCCATTATTACTTTACCGCGGTAGATACCTCTGATAATTGGGGAATGACCCCCAAGAAGACGGTGGTAATTCGGGATAACGATCCGCCAGTTATCCTAGCAGACTACACCCCGAGCATTGCCACCACCGGAGATTTCTTCCAGTTCAGGATAAATGCGACGGACAACATAGAGGTATTGAGTGTTGTTGTGAGATATCAGTATGGACCCACTGGGAGCCCGATAGAGGTAACCCTTGTCCACCTCAACGGCACAATGTATGTGGGGAACATAACGGTGGAGCACACCCTAACTCCCATTGAGTACAACGTAACTGTAATGGACACCTCATATAACTTTGTGGTATCCGCTAATAGGACAATAACCATTCTGGATAATGACCTCCCAGAGTTCATCTTGGACTCCTCAGATAGGGTACCCACCACAGGTGACGTATTTATATTCAAAGTGGGCGTCTTTGACAACATTGAGGTTCAGGGGGTCTATGTTGAATACTGGTACGGCACAAGCACACATACCAATGTCTCCATGGGCCTTCTTGCATCTGAGGTTTATACCTATGAAATTAATGTGCCAGACGAGTTGACCACACTCCACTACATATTCCATCTTGTGGATACTTCCGACAACTGGAATGCAACACCTGAAAGAGCCCTGTACGTGATAGACAACGATTTGCCCGTTCTTTTGGGAATAACCTATCCTGATTACCTCTATACTGGTGACGAATACACAATTAACCTCCGCGTAACAGATAATATTGAGGTCGGGACAGTAACATTGTACTATCGTTATGGAGAGGCACCATATACCACTCTACTGCTCACCTCCAGTACAGACCAGTATTCCTATACAGCCACAGCCCCCTCTGATTCACTGGACCCGTTCTACTTCTACGTTGTAATAAACGACACCTCTCAGAACTCTTTAATGTTGGATGAGGTGGAAATTGAAGTGAGGGACAATGACCTGCCTGCGGTGGAGGACCTAAGTGGAGATGAGGCGTGGGCAGGTGAACATTTTGTAATCCGATTCAGCGCTAGCGACAACGTTGGCTTAGGGAGGGTCTATCTTGAATACAGTTGGGGTGGAGGTGAGTTCTCTTGGGAGACATATGAGTTTACTGATCTGTCCGGCGGGGTGTACGAGCTCAACCTGACAGTACCAGAAGAATACGTGGGCGACCTCTACTACTCCTTCCACATAGAGGACACCTCTGGCAACAGCGTTGTGACAGATGAATACCTTGTAGAGGTGAAGGACGGAATCGCCCCCATCGCAGAGATTGAGATCTCGGAGGACACCTATTTAGAAAATGTCCCGTTCGTTGTAGATGGGGCAGGTAGTAGCGACAATTGGGGAATTGAGGAGTACACATGGCACGTGGTAGGTGAGGGATTTGATGAGTACTACCATGGTGTTAACGTGACCCTTACACTGTCAAAATACGGCGATTACACCATCACCCTTACGGTCTCTGATGGCGCAGGTAACACAGCCACAGCAGAGATTACTATAACCGTTCTGGATAATACACCTCCTGTGGCAGTGATCTCGGGCATGTCTGATAGATATGGCTTGGGGGAGACGCTACAGCTTGATGGTAGCGGGTCAAGCGACAATGTGGGTATAGTGAACTATACCTGGGTGGTACACACGCCTTCGGGAGATCTACTTCTATATGGTGCAAATCCAACATTGTACCTCAACGAGATGGGTGATTACCGTGTGGAGTTGGTAGTATCAGATGCACGGGGCCTTAGAGATAGTGCAGTGGCGTCATTTACGGTATATGATACTATCCCACCAGTTATAGGGCACCAGTCGGACATCTGGGTGGATCTTGGTGAATACGCATACTTCTCTGACAACGGTTCCACGGACAACGTCGGTGTGGTTAGATACGTGTGGAAGGTGAGTGTTGGTGGGAGTGAGGTTGTTCTGGAGGGTGAAACTGCCACATATCTATTTGGAGATCCTGGGGATTATAATGTAACGTTAACAGTGTACGATGATGAAGGACTTAGCAACAGTACAACCTTCATAGTACACGTAGCAGCACCGAATCCACAGAGCGACGATGACAATGATGGTATGCCCTATGAGTGGGAGGTGAGATATGGTCTCAATCCAGAGGTGGATGACAGCGTCCTGGATTATGATCACGATGGCTTGAGCAACCTTGAGGAATACAACCTGGGCACAGATCCTACAAGCATAGACACGGATGGAGATGGCATGCCTGATGGATGGGAGGTGAGCCACGGACTCAATCCAAAGGACCCCGCCGATGCCAATAGTGACGAGGATAAAGACGGTATTCCAGCACAGGAAGAATACAGAAGAGGACTGGACCCCAACACCTCCAACAAGGAGAAGGTGGAGAAGGACTATACCTGGTATGTCATCGGTATCATGATACTCCTACTGCTGGTCCTCCTGGGTATCTGGGTGTTTATTGAGAAAAGGTCTAGAAACTTTGAGGACATAGAAAATAAACTGAACAGCCTTGAAAAGGAGATGCTTACGGGAGGAGCAGAGACAACACCCCCGGGGAAGGAAGAGCCAGAAGGAGAGGAGGAGGTTCCCGGCGCAGTGGAGGGTGAGGCGGTGGAGGGGGAGAAGGAAGAGGAGAAACCCCCAGAGGAGGAGATAGAGGAGACGGAGAAGCTTCCGGAGGAGGTGGGAGAGGGTGGGGAGGAAGGTGGAGAAGAGGAGAAGGAAAAAGGTGAGGAGGAGAAAAGCGAAGAGGAAGTGAAGGAGGAATAATTTCCCCCCTCTCCTCCTATCTTTTTATATCTCCCTACTTTATTACGGAAACGATATGTCAGAGCGAAGGGCTGTGATATTTCTTGGGCCAGAGAGGTCTGTTTGGCCGGGGTTGAGGGAAAGAATTAACGAATTTGAAATAGGCAAGGTTCTTTCAGCGGACACGGGAGCTATTTTAGCAATGGATCTGGGGTATTTTCCGGAGGTGGTTGTGGGGGACTTGGATTCATTAAGGGAGGAGGAGATAGAGAAACTTGTTGCGAACGGGCTAAAGCTGGAGAGGTGGCCCAAGGATAAGGACTATACTGATTTTGAACTCTGTCTCAATCACCCCCTCCTTACGGGCGAGCAGGGCCTTCTCATCGTAGGGGGTTTAGGGGGAAGAATAGACCACACAATACTCAATGTGGAGATGGTTGCAAGGAGGAATCTCAGAGCGGCCACATACCTCTTCCCCGGGGGGGAGGCACACGTTCTTTATGAGGGGATTCCTGTTAAGGCTAAAGGGGGTGAGGTTGTATCTATACTTCCGCTTACGGAAAGAGCGGAAGTTGAAGGGTCGGAGGGGCTGAGGTGGGACATATCTGGGTTAACACTCAGGAGAGGAATAGGAAAACCGATACACAACATGGCTGTGAAGGGGCAGGTGGAAGTGAAACTCAAAAGAGGAAAAGCTCTCCTTATCGTTTACTATCGGGAGGAGTTGTGAGCATTTTATACAGCTCCTCCACAAGATAGGAGTTGAGCCTTCTCCCAATATCCTTAGTGGCCATCTCTGGATAGCCTTCATACCCATGTGGAAATTGCTCCCAGGGGGAGGACCTTATTAAGAAATCTCTGGGGATGCCACCCACTCCTTTTTTCTCCTCAATTCTTTCAAGCTTAACCAAATCCTCCCTTATGGCAAGCATTCTGGAAGTCTCCATCATCCCACCATGCCCGTCGTCTGGTGGGACCTCCTGGAACCGCTCCTGAGCGCGATAGAGGATCTCATAATCTGATAAAGACCAGATTTTAACCTCTGGGTGCTCTCTCACCACGGCGAGAGCGGCATCTTTTAAGGCGCATAGATGTGTCCTTCCGGCATGTCCTGAGAGGAGAAGGATTCTCCTCGCGCCATTTTTCACGAAGTTGTCTAGGATCTCCCGAACAAGGCTTTTCAGGGTTTCATAGGATATGGAGACCGTGCCGGGAAAACCACCTGTGGAAGTGCAATTTCCATAAAGGAGGGGGGGAGCAATAAGGAGGGGGAGCCGTCGCTCTAACTCCTCCAAAAGTTGCATGGGCTGGAAGAAATCCGTACCTAAGGGGAGGTGGGCGCCATGTCCCTCTAAACTGCCCACAGGGAGTACGAAGATCGGGTCCTTTTTAAGGAATTCGTTGAACTCCTTCGTTGTCATCTCTTCCCATCTTGGCATGGTTACCACCCCCGGGGTCAATCTAACCCAGCTCTGCCCCGCAATTTGGACATACTGTGCTTCCTTCGGGTACAATACTGCCGCAGGAGGGACAGACAATAACCTCCTCTTCCTCCTCAAAAACAGCGCCGCAAACAGGACAAACAGTGGCACTTTCTGGAATTATGCTGCCGCACACAGCACATTTAACCATGATCTCCTCTTCCTCTCCTTCCTCTGAGGAGTCAGGAGATGGCTCCGGAGGTGCTTCCTCTTCCCCCTCCACAAGGCTCTGAACCTTCTCTGTGAGGCTTTTGAACGCCTCTTTTATGACATCACTCCCCTCCTCCTTTTTCTCTTCAACCCCCAGAAGTCTCTCCACAACCTCTTTTATCTGGTCATCGTCCACCTTGCCCTCTTTAGCCTTCTTCTCCAGGGTCCTCAAGGCCCCGCCCAAGCTCATGAGGTTGTCCAATTGGAGAAGGTGAGAGATCTGCTCCTCAGTGAGCGATATGCCCTCCTCCTCCATCCACCTCTCCACAAATCGTCTTTTGAGGCTCTCTGTTGGGGGCTTTATTTCAACAATCAAACCGCTTTCAAACCTGTTTCTGAGCCTTTCAGCGATCTCCGGGATGTCCGAGGGCGGCCTATCTGAGGTGAGTATAATCCTCTTACCCTCATCTACCAAAGTCTCCAAAAGGTGGAAGAACTCCTCCTGCGTGGAGCTTTTCCCAGCGAGAAACTCAACATTATCCACAAGGAGAATCTCTCCCCCGCGGTAAAACTCTCTGAAGAGGTCCAGCGCCTCTTCCTTTACAGATCTCAAAAACTCCTCAACGAATTTTTCCGTAGTTGTCAGCACGGGTTCTTTCCCAGACTCCTTCAACGAGAGTGCAGCACCGTGAAGTAGATGTGTTTTTCCTACAGCGGAGGGTCCAAAGATGTAGAGAAGCGGTAAATCCTCCTCACCCGTTATTATTCTTTTTACCCCCTCAAGAGCCTGCTTGTTGCTCTCATCCTCCAAGAATCTCGTGAGAGACATCTCCTCCTTTGGTGTTATGCCGAACTCAATAGTGGTTTCACTGAGTGGGGCGGTGGGGGGGCTGAATCCGGTCTTCTCCATAAGATTTTTCAAAGACTCCACATCTTTCAAGAAATCTCTATAGTGCATCTCCAGCATGGCGAGCTCCTCATCCATATATCTCCTGAGCAGATCTTCAGCCTTTCTGAAACCCTCTCTAGCGAGCTGTCTCAATTCTTTAGCGATCTCCTCGCGACGCTTACGGTCCTCCTCTATCTTCTTTTTAAGGGTCTCTAGGCGCTCTCTGAACTCTTCCAATCTACTCGGGTCGTTCATGAAGATGAGGTCTTCCACCTCTGCCTCGTAATGCCTGGTGTCCAGATTATCAAGTACGTTCTGAAGCTCTTCCAGCTCTTTTATCTTCTTCTCCATTTCAGAATATGCACTCTCAAGTTCCTCAAGGGGGGCGTCAAAGAGTGTTTTCAGATCTTCTACAAGATAACCGCTGTCTAGCCAGTCCTCAACAGTCTTCTTTATCTCCTCCCTTCTCTTTGCTCTCTTCTCTATCTCCTCCCTCATCTTTTCTTTCTTCTCTATTGCCTCAGGTAGTTTGGCTAGAACCTTGAGGCTCGCGACCACATCCTCCACATCCTTGGAAAGGTGTCTTCTTTCCAGCTCGTCCCACCCCTCCACCTCCTTTATGTGCTTTTCTGCCTCCTCCGCCCTCTTCTTTACCTCTTCAAATGCGGATTTAACCTCATCCGGTGCCCCCTTCAGAACCTCTTTGTACTCATCAACGTTCCATCCCTCCTCCGCCAACCTTCTCAGGGTTTCAGAGAAACTCTCCTTTAATTCTGCGAACTCCTTCAGGCTCCCCTCCAGTTGCTTAATAGCCTCTTTTGCATCCTCCATACTGTAAAGGTCTCTAATTAGGTCCTCAATAGCCTCCACCTGCTCCTTGAAATATGTGGTGTTCATCCCCTCCAGAGCCTCTAGCAGCTTGGTGGCGACCTTCAATCTCTTTTTAAAATCATCGTAAACTTCTTTAAGGGTTGGTGGGGGTGAGGTGAGGGCATCCCGCACCTTCTCCACGTTGAAGCCCTCTTTTTCCCATTTATCAACCTCCTCTTTTACTGACTCCCTGAACCTTCTATCCTTCTCCACATCCTCCTTCAATTCCTCCAGCCTCTTCCTCGCCTCCTCCAATTTTCTGAGGTCCTTAACAGTTTTCAAAATCTCCTCATCCCTTCCAGCAAAATATGTGAGATCCACACCCTTCAACTCTTCCGCAATCTTCTTACTCTCTTCCACCATCTTCCTTATTCTCTCCGAGGACTCTTTAAGCTCCTTAATGGGTGCGTTCCCAGGAGGTGCCAAATCTCCTAGCGCGTACCCCTCCTCCTGAAGATCCTCAAAGTAGGAGAGGATGTCACTCCTTTCTCTCCTTACCTCCTCAAGGGATTTCAAAAGGTTTTCATACTCCTTCTGAGCAGTATCAATGTCCTCTGGTTTGTTCAGGAGGGAGAGAACCCTCTCCAGTTGCTCCTTAAGGTCCCGTTCTGCCTCCTCCCTTACCGACTCCACCTTCTCCTTGAGGGAAAGAAGGGCCTCCGCCTTTTTGAGGTACTCCTTCCACTGGTCTTCCACCTCCTTCCACTGCTTCATAAGAAGGGATTCTGCGCCAGATGTGTCAACCCCCCTTGATTGCAGTTCTTGAATCCGTTCTCTGGCGGATTCCTTCGCTTTTATGTCCTCTTCCACAGCTCTCTTCAAATCTTCAAAGGCCTTCTCGGCCTCCTCAACGTGCATGGGATCCTTAAGCATCCTTGCAACGTTCTCCAACTCTTTTGTGAAGGGCTGGAAGGAGGGATCCTCCCTGTACTTTTCAAGAACACCTTCAAGCTCCTTAACTCTCTGAAGCCTGTCCAAGAAATCCACAATGAGGGCCTCTGCAGAGCTCAGGTCCTCCTTTAGCTTCTCTTCCAATAATGTGACGTTATATCCCTGCTTTTTCCATTCATCAATCCACTTCTTTATTTTTCCTCTCCTCTCCTCCAAACTCTCCAATTTCCCCCTGAACTCTGCAAACCTCTTCTCCACCTCTGGCAGATCTTCCACGTTTTTCATCATCTTAATTAGTTTCTTTTTATCCTCCTCCAGGGTCTTCTCTTTTACTGAATCAATCACTTTTAGGATCTCTTCGTACCTTTTTAGAGCGTTTTTCACCCTTTCAGCGTATTCCAACACCTCCTGCAGGGGAGCTCCCTCTATCTTCTCAAGGGTGGGGAGGTTGAACCCTTTTTCTTTTAGGGCGCTCAGTTCTTTGAGGGTTTCCTCTTTTTTTCTCTCCTCTTCCCTCCTTTTTTCTTCCTCCCTCTTTATCTTTATAAGAATCTCTTCAATTGACGACCCTTCACTGATCCTCTTGTCCACCTCAATATCAGGTAGAGGTCCAAGGATTATCTTTCTGAACTGAAGTGCAGAATCGGGTTTTAAGGAATACCTGACTATTCTTTCCAGAGCGTCATCCGCGGATATGTTTTCACTTCCCACAACAAGATCAGCGAGAACTGGAACACCCTCCTGGAATACAACCTGTCCCGTAACCAAATCCTTTCCCTCAGAGGAGTTCAGGAGGAGATAGCCTTCAAGTTTCTCCTTTTTCACCTTGTCAAGGCACTCCTTCAGACCTTCTTCTCCACCACTGCATTCAAAGAGCATTTTTCCGGAAGGAAGTTTCATGTGAGGTCCCCCGTTAGGAGCATGCACTATCATAACAAAAGCTCCACCATTTAACCTTTTTGCACAATATAACCCTTTTAAAGAAAATAAGATAAATGAAACACCACATGCTTTAGCTTGAACATCCCCCCCGGGGGAATGGGTGTTTGTGTAGTGGGTGTTTGAGACCTCTCAGTAAAGGCGGAAAATAAGAAATAGAGAGAGCAGATGAACGTACATGCGCAGGCGTGGGATAAGAAAGCCCATATGGGTCGTCATAACCAGAAGAAGAATGTCATACCTTCTTAAAGAGGCAAGGGAGGCTGTTAGAGAGGGGAGGGAGGACCTTGCCAGAAGCTACGTAAAAAAGGCCATTCGTCTGGGCGAGAAGATGAATGTGAGGTTTAGGAGGGGGGAGAAGTGGTATTTGTGCAAAAAATGTCTCTTGCCCCTTGTGCCAGGGGTTAATGCAAGGGTGCGTTTTTATGGAAACACACTCCATATCACCTGTCTTACATGTGGGAGCACGAGAAGGGTGCCTTTAGGGAGGAGAGTAGCATGACTGGAAAGAGGGAAGGTAGGCTTTTCAGCGATCTTGAAGCATCAGTTATTGTGGGCAAAGGCGGATTGGGGGAGGGGATGATTGCGGAAATAAAGAGGGTAGCAAAGGGAAACCGATATTTTAAGATCAAAATACTGAAAAGCGCACCTTTAACG